>CAYIPP010000096.1:0-3629 GCA_964365355.1 uncultured Gammaproteobacteria bacterium | reverse complement strand
GGCATCAAAGCCATTGATTTTTTCATGCGCTGAACGACGAACAAATAAACAGAACCCCGGTGCATGCGGAAACACAGATCCCCATGCACGAACATACGTGTTATACGCCTTATGCAAAAAATGATCGATAAACATGTCTGACAAGGGAAACACATCGCATGTTGCCAAATCTAATTTTTTCTCCATCATTTCATCAACGGATTTCTCCAAAAATTTCGGATCTCGCAATTCAACATCCGCATCCAAAAAAAGGATGAGTTCCGTGTTTGCGTGTAAGGCTCCTTTATTTCGACCAGATCCAGGCATACCACCTTCCACAACCTGCGCTCCATAGTGTTTGGCAATCTCAACTGTTGTATCAGTGGAACCTGCATCAGCAATAATGATGTGATCTGGTTGAAGTGTTTGATGACGAATTGATTCAAGGAGTTTTGGTAAAAAAACTTCTTCATCTTTTGTTGGAATAACAATCGTTACCATATACCTTAGTTTAACGTGAAATGAGATATCTGACAAAACATCCTCCATCCCTATACAAAATGAGGTTTTTTTACTATAGTCAGCTCATGATGTCATCACGATGTCCAAAGAAAGAATTATGTGGATCCTGTAGTTGGTCTTCTATTCCCTACGAAAAACAACTCGCACAAAAACGATCCGATATCAACGGATCGTTTCGATTAAAACATCTTGATCTTGTGTGTTCTGAAATTGTCGGTTCACCAATAACCGACCATTACCGAAATCGAATGGATTTCGTCATTAATTTTGAAGGAAAAGTTGGTTTGCGCGAAAAAGGTACATGGTGGCGTGTCATTGATAATCACACGTGTTTTCTGGCGGATGAACAGATCGATGCATTGTTTACGCAGGTACGCGAGTGGGTACAAAAAAGCGGCCTCAGTTGTTACGATCGGAAAACACATGAGGGATTTTTACGTTATGCCGTGATTCGATCAACAACCACCGGTCAAACCATGTTAACTCTCGTCACATCACCCCCTAAAACATCTGACGATCTCACTCAACTTCAAACCATGACGATGCTTCCGACCACGTTCATTCATTCAATTAATGACACAGACAGCGATGTGTCGTTCGGAGAAGAACTCCATCTACTGAATGGACCGGGTTATATCGAAGAACTCATCGATGAAAAAACGTATCGCATCAGTCCAAACGCATTTTTTCAAACCAATTCGTTCACCGCGCCTTTACTGCTAAGCACGGTCAAAAAATTTTGTGGCGATCTTTCAAATAAAACGTTATTGGATCTTTATTGTGGAACAGGATTGTTCTCCATTGCCCTTGCGTCCCACGCAAAACAGACGATCGGGATTGAATTAAACGCCGATGCAATTTCTGATGCAAAGACGAACGCACAAATCAATAACGTGGAAGTACACTACATTGCCGCTCCAACAGAATCTTATGATTGGTCCGTTCACCAAGCAGACATCGTCATTCTTGATCCTCCACGTTCAGGAATGCATGATCGCGCACTCGCGGATGTTCTGCGTATCCAACCCACTGAAATTGTCTACGTTTCCTGCAATCCAAAAAACTTTGCAAGAGAAATGCTAAAACTTCAAACACGTTATTTCGTCACACAGATGAAAGCGATTGATATGTTCCCCCACACACCACATGTTGAGCTTGTATCGCGTTTGGTCAAAAAATAAATTTGAGACCGCTCTCCCCTTTCTTTATCAACTACCTCACTTTCTATGTCCAAATCCGGATTCGCTGTTCTTCTGGGAAGATCTAATGTGGGAAAATCCACACTTCTCAATGCTCTTGTTGGTTCAAAAATTGCCATCACCACACCTAAACCACAAACCACTCGAATTCCCATTCAAGGAATTTTGACGCGTGAAGATGGTCAAATTGTTTTTGTGGATACACCCGGGATTATGAAAAAAAAGATGGATGCCTTAACAAAAAAATTACTCCAATCTGTAAAACAATCCCTGACCGATGTTGATGTGATTGGACATATTGTTGACCCAACCCGAGCAATTGGAGATGAAGAAAAAGAAGTGATTCGTCTCATCAAAACGTCGCCGGCAAAACGCGTGTTCATCATCAATAAGATTGATCATGCAACAAAACCCTATCTTGATTTTTATCGAGATGTAGGTGAGGATGGGTACGATGCAGTTGTCGAAATTTCAGCCCTTCGTGAAACAAACATCGAACAACTCAAAGAGGTGTTTTTCAATCTTCTTCCTGAAGGAACAGCGTACTATCCGCAACATCAACTCACGAACCTATCGAATAAAATTTGGCTTGCGGAACTGATACGTGAAAAATTATTCTTGCGTCTGCGACAAGAAGTTCCCTACTCCACGCATGTGGAAGTGACGGAAGCTGCACAACGAGAAAATGGCATGTTCTATGTTGCCGCCACAATTTTTACAACAGAAGAACGCTACCAACGAATGATTATAGGCAAAGGTGGACGCGGTATTAAAGAAATTGGTCAATCGACTCGCAAAGAACTTGAAGGGGCTATGGATCAACACGTCTTTGTAGATCTCACGGTGAAAGTTGATCCGCATTGGTTGACGCGTTTGGATGAGTAATGGAAACGACTTCGTATCCCCAAAATGCATCTCCAAGAGCTTCACGACTAAACAATTGCAAAGAACCACGTGATGCCGGCGAAAGTGATAACTCTAGGATGAGTGGATTTTGTTGATTAGCCAAAATCGTATATCGAGCAAACGCATTTTGTGCATGCATAACCTGTACCGTAGTTTGAACACCATTCACAATCAATGCATAGGTCCCCCATTCGATATCCGCTTGAATATCAAAGACGTTTTGTTCTGTTGCTGTTTCTTCTACACCCTTCAATCGATCAATCAAATTTTTCACTTGATCAGTCAGTCCAACCGCATACGAAACAGCATCATCAAATAATCCTAGATTGATGTTTGTGTGACGTATTTGAACAAGTTCGATATATTGGGACTGTGAAAGCCACAGCAAACCGGATCCTTCTCCACCTTCTGTATTTTGTTTCCAAAAAATCGGGAGAAAAATAGTTGTGGAATCGGCAAGTGATTCGGTACGCAGTGTCCCCTTTTCGACAATCGTCTCGAAAATCGCTTCAGGAGGTGAAGGAAGTTTTGCTCCCACCGGTGAATTGGCATATTGCGTTTCATAGTCCTTTCTTGCTTGTTGAGATACTTCCGTTTCCTGTTCGAGCTGACGACTCCACTCACCTGCTGCACCAACCCCGGATTCCCACATAGCCAAAAGAAGACGCGTTTGCACGTCTTCTTTTTTGAACAAATGAACAAACGAACCTCCTAAACCCAAAACCGTTTCTCGCAAGGCAATCTCACTTCCAACCGAAAGTTCAAGCGACGCAGCTGCGTCTTCCGGAGATTGCTCAGATGTAGGCGTTGCAACACATCCTGTTCCAGTCAGAACAAGAAGAACCAGTGCGATAGATGAGGCTGTTGTCAATTTCATATAGTTCATCGTTACACATCTCATCAATAAATTAGTCTACTATGCTATTATTCTATCATGACTCGAAAAACACTCCTATCTCTTGCAGCAACGTTTTTTCTTTTGGTGGTGATGCGGGATTTCGCCATTTTGGGAGGATTGGTTTT
>CAYIPP010000095.1:0-3659 GCA_964365355.1 uncultured Gammaproteobacteria bacterium | reverse complement strand
TATAATGGTAGGGCAAAACTAGACCACTAAGATAAAGAGTTTTTATGCGAAAGACATTCACCTCAGACTTCAAAGCAACAGTTGCTCTTGCAGCGCTTGCTGGCGACAAAACGATTGCCCAAATTTCAAGCGAGTTCGCTGTTCATGAGACACAAATCAACGAATGGAAGCGACAGGCTAAAGACGGCATCGGAACACTGTTCGCTGGTAAAGTAGACGCAGGACTCCGCGAGAAGGACGCGCTCATTGAGCGACTGTATGCCCTTGTTGGTCAGCGCGACTCCGAGCTTGCGTGGTTAAAAAAAAGAACTGGTATTTCTTCCGGCTCGTGACAAGATCACACTCCTTGAACGCGAACATGTCACTCTCTCACTCCGCCGCCAATGTGAGCTTCTCGGTCTGAACCGTTCAAGTGCGTACTATACTCCTGTTAACGATGTGCCTTCACTAGACGACCAAACGCTACTCAATGCCGTCGACGAAATCTTTACCGCATCCCCGTTCTATGGCACACGCCGTATTCGGCATATCCTTGCGCACGAGCACAAGATACTCGTTGGTCGAGACCGTGTCAGAAGCGCCATGGAGACGCTTGGCATCCAAGCAGTGTATCCCAAGTCGCACGGTCAAAATACCAGTAAAGGCAACATTATTCATGAAAAGTACCCCTATCTACTCCGTGGTCTCGCGGTCAACGCACCCAACCATGTCTGGGGAACAGACATCACCTACATCCGTTTACGCAAGGGGTGGGCGTATCTCGCCGCCATCCTCGACTGGTCGAGCAGATACGTCGTCGGGTTCGCGGTCTCAGCGCATCCTGACGTGACGCTCTGCAAATCCGCACTCGACGATGCACTTGCAAAAGGCGTAGTGCCGGAGATTCATAACAGCGACCAAGGCTCAACGTACACGAGTACGGAGTACACCACACTCCTCAGAGCACGAGGCATCCAGATCTCCATGGACGGTCGTGGTCGTTGCATGGACAACATCTTCACCGAACGTCTGTGGCGGAGTGTGAAGTATGAAAACGTCTTCCTCATGGGCTACGAAACAGTCGAACAAGTGACACTCGGTCTTACCGACTACTTCACGTTTTACAACACTCGTCGGCCACACCAGTCACTTGGATACAAGACGCCCGCCGAGCTCTACTTTGTCTGATAATCACCAACCAAATCTCTATGTCATAACCTAACAAAAAACACCTATAACAGTGTCATCCTAACCTCAATAACATACCCTCTAATTTATCCACATCCGTGGTCTAGACAGACCCGACCACTATACAATATCAAGCCTAATTGATTCATCGGTGACATAATCTCGCCTATCTGAATAATCTGAGTTTACAAAAATACCTATAAATTCTTTTGGACTGACACGCGGAGTTAATATTGTAGCCTGTGCTGGAAAATCAGGATGTGGCGCTACCGCCACTTTTGAATGGGGTGAAAGTATGAAGCCGTAATTCGGTACATAATCATCGCTGACCATTCTTTCTTCTTCTTCGTATTCTTCGGTCCAATCCTGCGGTGGATTTGAATCACTGAAAAACTTTTCTAGCCAAGCCTTTCGGATTGTTTCAAAAACTTCCTTGTCGTTGAGCAAATCCTGTAATAATTTAGTAAGTTCCTTGTCTTTTTCCATTTGACTCCAGCGATCTAGTGTTTGCGGATCCCACATTGGTCTACGAGCGTGAAGAGCAGAGTGATCTAACACATCGAGTTGTTCTACTTGTCTTCCAATCAGCTTTGCAATATCTTCTTGTTTTTTTGCTGGCAGTTTTTTCAAAATTTCATAAAGAAGCCGTACAACGAAAGCATAACCCACATCTTCAATATCAGCAGTGTCGAAATATTCTTCTGACCAAATTTCCGTGGTTTTTGACCCTAACATATGATCACGTAAGGCTTTCAACAAACCTTCCGGATAGAAAACATTCGCCTTGCGAAATCGTTGGCTTTCTTCAAAATCAAAAAATGGTACGTTCCCAGTTCTGCGTCTTTTTCGCTCGTTTTCCAATTCTTCCATTTCCTTTTGTACTTTCTTCTTTGCGTCATCGTCAAATCGTCCGAATGGTTCGTATAAAAAGTCGGTTGCAGGCGTAGGGATTCCGGTTTCAAGCGTAGTGATGAAAGGATCGTAAGCACGGTATTTCAAATCTTCGGCAGTGAAAATATCAACAACCTTTTCCATTGCTTCGTGATTTGGTTCTTTTTCAAATTCGTGTTTCGCTTCCGTCGCATTTTTTGCGCTGTCAGTATGTGCGGCGGTGGGGTGTGTACTCCCACAAATTTCGCAAATTGTTTTTGTTGGTCTTTCTATTGGCATAATAGTTTATGCATAAAATATTCCTGATTGACAGCTACATTTCATTTTTTGGTATCTCTTGTCCTGTTTCTTTTTCAAAATTTTGTAAATCCGTAAGTATTTTATTTGCAAATAGGAGTAAATGGGAATATGTCTCTATCCGTAATATCTGCATCAGGTCATTGCCTGCATACCACTCTCGTTGCCCTTGCCAAGTTTCTACAGGCCCATGCATTGCGGTGGAAAATTTATCACGTCGTTGCCGGTCTTCTTTTGTAATTTTGAAATCTAACTTCGTACCTGGTGGCACCATTGGAACTTTTGGAAACAATATCTTTCTTTTGTCTGTTACTCCTAAACTCTCTTCGAATGCTTGTGGTACAGGTAGCACGCGTGCTCCTCGTAGAGAAACACCCACATCATCCGTATGACCAGCAAACAACCGACTACCTGGTTTTAATGGTGCTGGCGATCCTTGATATCGTGGGGCACCAAATTCCGCTTCAAATTCCTTTGAAAAAGCATAAACAATAACTGGATAAGAATACTCGTTACTTACCTGTTTATACTCACGTGCTTCTTTACCGGCTGCAGCTGAGGCTCTTGCTCTTATTTCCATTAGGAGTGCGCCTAGCATAGCGATCTGATCATTCTCACTTTGCAATATGTATGGTTTATTGTGAACAGCACACCTACCACGGACTCCAAGTTTAGCTAAACTATCTGGTGTTTCGTCCGGATTATTGCTGATCAAGAAATCTCCACGCAATTGCACCTGAGTTGATTCTAACAAGGAAATTTTGTTGAGAGCCAGTCGTTCTAGAAGTTCAGAAATACGCTCATAATCTTTTCTCTTAGGATTCAAATCATAGAGTCTCTGGATGAATACGTCGGGGTTTCCACTTCCATTATTTAAAAATTCTCTAAATTGATCAATAATTTCACGTTCGCGTTTATTCAGTTTTTGTTGTTCAATTTCTGAAAAGAAATTGTTTACCAATTCATCATCTGAATGCTTTAATCGCATATCGCCCTCTCTTTCTTCGTGTTCTCCTTTTGTTGGTTGTGGATGTGCGGAGGTGGGGTGCATTCCACCGCATATCTCACACACAGTTTTAGGTGGTTGTTCTGGCATAAATTTTGGTTATCATTAAAATCTTATCAAAAAATGTTTTCGGAGCGAAGCGGAGAAAACACCATATTCCCCCTCTTTCAAAAAGAAAAAAGAAATTGGCCTTGCGGAAAAGTGGACGGGCGATAGCCCGTAAAAGGAAAAGCATATTTCATTTAACGTTGCCGATATGAGAAGTTTGCCAAAATTCCATTAAAAAATCAAATGATAT
>CAYIPP010000094.1:0-3664 GCA_964365355.1 uncultured Gammaproteobacteria bacterium | reverse complement strand
TACGGAGAAGAAAAAAGCCGATAATCACCGAAATACTCATGACAAATTCAAGACGAAATGGAAGATCAAAAGCTAATCCGTAATTTTTATGAACGACGAAATTGAGCAGAGAAGGCTTGAGAAGAGCTGTTTCGTCAGGTAAGGAATTTAACGCAACTGTTTTGAACCATTCATCAAGAAGAACAATCATACTTACCGGAATAAGAAGCCAATACATGTGAAATATGTGCTTCACACCTCTTGAGTAAGAGTTTTTTTACATTTGATACACGATGTCGATGTTGAACGAGCTTCAAGGCGACGCTCATCAATTTCTTGTTTACAATACTTACAAATTCCGTATGTACCGTTTTCTATTGCTTTTAAGGCAGATTCAACATCACGCACTGCTTTTTCCAGCTCTTCTTCCAAAGACAAATTATCCGAGAAACGCGCAACTTCTGAGGCATTTTCATCTTCTTTGTCGCCAAGATTTGGAAAATCCGAATTAAAGTCCGTTTCTTTAGCTTGAGGGTTTTTATGTGCGAAACGTGAGAGTTCTATTGTGAGTCGTTGTAGTTCCTCTTCAAGTTCAAGTTTCATTTTTGCGAGAAAATCTTCATTCATACACTGTTGATAAATAGCTTAACAGCCGTATCTTACCAGTTTTCGTAAAAAAAAGAAGAGGACTCGAGTCCCAAACAAAGTTGTTGAATGGACTGAGTCCTAGTTTGGTTTGGACTCAGTCTTGGAGATGTCGGGTTTTAGGTTTGAATTGTTTCAAGCCCAAGACTCGACATCCTTATAACATGAGTATCCAACCAGAAAGTTTGTGACACACCTCTCTACCATTTCATGGTTTTACCCGCGATGGTTCCCGAAGGAATCACATAGGTGCGAGCTAACCTAGATAGATTTCGTTTTTGTTTTTGTTTCGTTGTATCGAAGCAGTAGAGCGGCGAGACGTTTTCCGAATGTCGCCAAACGTGGGGTGTTTGTTGGTATGGAACCGTGCGATTTCGGAAAACCTCCCAAGAGTGTGTAAAAGAACGAACGACCATGAATTGATCGTAGTTATAGGGTACCAAAAAAATGGTCTTTCGTCAATCTAGAAATACAGAGCTAATTTTAGGAACAAAATTGATCTGTTGTGTACGAAATGTGTTCAAGGAGAATTTTGTTTTGGAAGAACTTATCCACAGTTTGTCTGTTTTATACATAAGTTATCCACAATTAAAAACACAGGTGAATAGTTGTTAAGTTCTTGTGATTTGCTAATCCGATACTTTGAAAATGTTGCGCAATTAGGAACATAATGTCTTGAGAGTATTCGATAAGTGTTGATGCTTCTGATTGCAAGAATGTATCCACATTGATATATCCAGCATTTGAATCGCAAAGTGGTGGTGTTGTTGACTGTTGCTCACGACGTTGTAACCAAGATCGGATTGTCTCCTCGCTGTTGGAGAAGATGAATTGATCATCTTTGCTAATAAAAAGCTTTGAGGTTGCAGAAGACGCTTGAAGAAAAGCCTTCCCTTCTATGGTTTGTTCAGCTAAGGAGATCAGTGAAGGATCAGCAGCGATTTCTTGTAGTATTGAGCCATCTGACAGTGTCTTTTGTTGGGTTGTTGGATAGGTGAGAGCAAGAATTGTTCGAATAAGTTGTGAGCGTTTATCAAATTCTGGAGAAAAGCTCGAGACTAGCAGAAAAGATGTTGGTTTTGTGTCAATGAGTGCCAACATTTGATTCTGATCCATAAGTTTGTTCACGATATCGCCTAAAGATTCTGACAACAACGGGTCTGCAAGACTGGCAAAGGTTCGTGTAATTCCTTGAATATGAAATATGTTTGATAACACTGGTGTTGACAAAACAAGATATACACCTTCTGGTGTGTAAAGAGTCGGATTTGTTGAACTGATCGAGAGGTTTTTTGGAATAGGAATGTGCAGTTGATCCTTTGTAGCGGTAATTTTTTGGGTATTGGTAAAGCCTTTCTCAAAATAACTTCCAAGTAATACGTCAAATGTGGGAATAAAAGCCTGGATGCCCATGTTGTTGCTTATACCGCTGATTGGTTGAAGTTTTTCTGACAATAACAAGACATTCGGCTCAACTTTTTGAACAATGATATGTTTTGAATCAAGTATTGTTGTTGGAATTTCCGATTGTGTGGATCGAATAGCAATGGATCGTGTTCCATCTTGGTGAAAAAACCAAGCGAGTTGACCATGTGTGAATGGTAGTAGATCCTCCAATGTGATGTCTCTGTTTGAGATAAGAGGGATGTTTCCCAATGTTTTTTTCAAAATGGGTATTGTATGCGCATTGATATGTAATTGAATAGCTGTAGAAACATCATCAGGAGCAGCAATGAAAACAGTATTTTTGTTCAGCCAAACAAACATTATCTGTGCAGTGCCCGCAAGCAGCAGAACGAATAAGCAGACTCGAAGCCAAACAAGCGACCGAGAGTGGTGGGTTGTTCTTGAAGTTCTGCCTAATTGAATGTGGAGTTGATGTTTCACGAACGTTTTACAAAAGGCTTTCGTTGCGGTGGTCGTGGTGGTTGAGGATTGTCTTGATCAGGTCGTTTAGTTTGTTTTGGGCGTTCTGGATAGACATTACCAGGTGAGTCTTTCATTGAAAGACTCATACGACCATCACCACCAATTTCCATAATCTTCACCATGACTTCATCTCCCATTTTGACAACGTCAGTCACGTTGTCAATACGCCATGGGGCAATCATACTAATATGAACCATTCCATCCTTTTTCGGCAAGAATTCAACAATGACTCCAAAATCCATAATTCTGACTACTTTTCCTTTATAGACATCCCCCACTTTTGCTTCACGTGTCAGTTGCTCAATCATTTCTTGTGCTTTTGCTGCCCCGACTGAATCAGTTGAGGTGATCATAACAAGACCGTCATCATCAATATCAATAGCTTGAACTCCTGTTGTTGCAATAATTTCATTAATCGTTTTTCCGGATGGACCGATGACATTTCCAATGAGTTCCGGATTGATACGCAGTGAAATAATGCGTGGAGCATAAGGTGAAAGATCGGCTCGTGGTTCTGCGATGGCTTTCGACATTGCATCTAGGATTTGTATACGAGCCTCTCGCGCTTGTTTGATGGTTTGTTCAACAATGTCTTGGGTCAAACCATCGGTTTTTGTATCCATTTGAATAGCGGTGATTCCTTCTCGTGTGCCTGTGATCTTAAAGTCCATCCCACCTTTTCCATCCTCGAGATCTTGTAAGTCGGTGATCACTTTCCAATCCCCATGTGTATTTGTTGCTAGCCCCATAGCAATTCCCGCAACCGGTGCCTTAATTGGAACTCCCGCATCCATAAGTGCCAGACTTGATCCACAAGTTGAACCCATGGAACTTGAACCATTTGAGCCAAATACTTCTGATACCACTCGGATGGTGTAAGGAAATTCTTCTTTTTTAGGAAGAACAGGAAGAAGAGCTTTTTCAGCCAATCCCCCGTGTCCAATGTCTCTACGTGAAGGGCCTCGCATTGGTTTTACCTCACCAACAGAGAACGGAGGAAAATTATAGTGATGAAAATAGCGTTTTGTGCCGACACATTCCATCCCATCCAATGTTTGTTCATCTCCAGGAGCTCCAAGTGTAGCCACACTCAAAACTTGAGTTTCTCCTC
>CAYIPP010000093.1:0-3799 GCA_964365355.1 uncultured Gammaproteobacteria bacterium | reverse complement strand
TATTCTTTCAGATGACCAGCCAGGTGTATTTCACGTGATTGATTTGATACGGCCAGACATTATTGTCCTTGGATACGATCAAAATGAGCTTTTTCAGGTTCTGTCTGAATGGTTACAGTTGCATCATCGTGTCATACCGATTATTCGCATCAAAAAACAGCCAATCGCTTGAGCGGTTGATCATGAATACGTATGTATAGAACTTGGGTAGAAATTGATGAACAAGCACTGATTTCGAATGTGAAAACGTTACGCTCTTTATCAGATAAAGCGCGTTTTTGTGCAGTGCTCAAAGCAAATGCCTACGGTCACGGGCTAAAAGAAGTGGCTCAAATTATTGCTCGGGCAGGAGTTCAATCGTTCGCTGTGGATCAATTGTCAGATGCTCTTCTCTTGCGATCCTTGTTTCCAAGTGCACAAATTCTTTTACTGGGTTTTGTATTATTTGAAGATTATGAAGACGCCATTCACAACAACATCGAGTTTACATTGTATGATAAAGAGGGAATCACTCATGCGGAAAAAATTGCTGCTTCCTCGGCATCTGTTGCACAGATACATCTAAAAATTGAAACCGGTACCTCTCGACAGGGGATACTTCTGGATGATTTACCGGATCTTCTTCTCGAATTGCAACGATCCAAACATATTCATCTTTCTGGAATTTCAACACACTTTGCCAATATAGAGGATGTGTCACAGCTGGATTATGCTGGATTACAATTTACTCGCTTTACACAAGCCTTAGAAATTGTTCATGCACATGATTTTCAGCCACTCTACGTACATTCTGCTTGTTCTGCCGCAATTTTACTGTATCCTGAGACACATCAATCATTGGTACGAGCAGGAATAGCTCTGTATGGAATTTGGCCTTCTGAGGCAATAGCCAACACAATGAGAAAACAAAATATCTCCTGTGACTTGCGTCCAGTATTAAAATGGAAAACGCGTATTGCACAAATTAAATCTCTTCCATCCGGAACTCCGATCGGATACAACTTGACAGAACATCTTAAACAAAGAAGTCGTATTGCTGTGTTGCCAATCGGCTATTGGGACGGATTCGATCGTCATCTTTCATCGATTGGTGAAGTGTTGGTATCCGGTCATCGATGTAAAGTGATGGGTCGTGTTTGTATGAATATGACCATGGTGGATGTCTCGTCAGTTCCGCACGTTGACAAAGAACAACCTGTCACTCTGCTTGGCATTGATGGTCGACATGAAATTTCGGCCTATGAAATGGCAAAAAAAAATCAAACTATTTCCTACGAAGTGGTGACACGAATCAATCCTCAACTTCCTCGTATAATCGTTGGTTGATATGAGAAGACGTGATTTTTTTAAAAAGACTCAACAAAAACGGTACAACTCCCGTTCCTTTCACAACCCCTATTTTCGAGAAAAAACAACGAACGTTGGACTGCACTGGATCATTGGAATAAGCAGTAGTGTGTTTGTTTGTATCCTGATGAGCTTGGTGTTGTTATGGCATCCCATGTTTACTATTCAAGAGGTTCATCTACGAGGGATTCAACATGTAGATCGTGAACAGATTTCTGCTATCATACGATCCTATGCGCAAACACGTACGTACTTCATTTTTCATAAACAAAATCGCTTTCTTTTCAACTCTGAAGAGTTGAAACAACAACTCAATACATCCTTTACGTTCCGAGATCTTCAAATGACAAAAAAAGGATCACAAATTTACATCGAAGCCGTAGAAAGAACCTCTCAGTTTGTTTGGCAGACAAATAACAATTGGTATGTTGTTGATCTTGATGGAGTAGTGATACGCCAAATGACAACGAGTGAAAAAGAGCATTCTCTATCAATCTTACCCCTGTTTATCGATAGAAATGATGTGAAAATTCAAGTAGGGGATCAGGTACTCGAAGCAAAAGAAACGGAAGCAATTTTTCAATTTCATGAACAACTTTTCGCACAAACGATTGGAGTTCAACAAACAGAATTTGATCGTTTACTTGGAAAATGGGTTGGTGTTTTAACAACAGAAAATTATCGTATTCTATTTGACCCAACAGGGGATATTCAAGCACAAGCTGAAAGGCTGCATATTCTCATTAAAGAGAAAGTACAAGATCCAAGTGGATTAGAATATATCGATCTTCGATTTGGTGATCATGTCTACTTTAAGTAGAAGAGAAGCATGGCTTGTGTCGTAAAATAAATATCTCCAGGACAGGTAAAATGGCTAGGGTAGTTGTGTGTTGATAGACACGAGGTAATGACTCCTACACATGATCATACTGAAGAACAAAAAGAGCTTTCAGAATTTTTTTAAGTTTACGAACATCTCTAATCCATTCTGAGCTCGGATCTTCTCCTTGGCTGGTTCGAATTAGCCTATGTGTCGTATAAGGTTTATTGTACGACGCCACAAAATTCGTGTGTTCAACCGTGAAGAGTAATACAACCTGAGAGTATCTACAGATCTAAACATCTATCTTTTGTGTTACAAATATACTAAGTGTAGAAACCTTTCTTTAAGTATATCTGAACACTAAATATAGTAGAAACCTTTCTTTAAGTATATCTGAACAGCTCGAAGGTATCTTCAGAGAACAGATCTCTACCCTCTCTTTCATTCACTTAATTTTCTTTGTGTCGTAAAATGAAAATTTTTCAACTCCTCTTTTTATGTGATGACTATATTTGTGAAATAAAGAGCGAGAAGCAAAATCGTTCCCATAAAAAAAGTCGTTACGGCAAGTAAGACAAGCGCCTTCACTGTTGCATCATCGTTTGCGGCCCCTTTGATCATGGTAAAACTGATCGTCAAAAATGCGACGGTTGGAACAAGAACAAAAATCCATCCAATGATTTTAAGAACAGATTCAAGGGTCATAAGAAATTAAAAACTTGGTAAGTATACTTGCGGATCAGTAGGAATTCCGTTTTTACGTACTTCAAAATGTACATGAGGACCCGTGGAAAGTCCTGTGCTCCCCACTGCTCCAACCGTACTACCACGTGAAATATATTGATCAACTTGCACATCAATGCGAGACATATGTGCGTAGAGAGTAGCGAGTCCGTTCGAATGAATAATCATGACGTAATTTCCGTACTGTGTTCCTTTTCGTACCCAAGCAACATATCCAGATGCCGCAGCTTGAATGGGTGTTCCTGTTGTTGCAGGTAAATCAATTCCTGGATGTTCAAATAAATTTCGAAATGGATAGGTTGGATCATGAAATGATGAGGATATCCCTCGAATAGTTGGATTGATTGGCCACGACAACACAGAGACATCATCGGGTGTGGCATCATGTTGGCGTAATTTTTCTTCCACCTCTTGTTGAAGTGAAGTGATATCTTGACTGATGGACGTTTGTTCTTGCTTGAGTTTTTGAACCAATGATTGAAACGCAGCTTCTGAACGCTGTGTTTGTGTAATCAACACTTGTTGCGCATCGATTTCTTCCTCAAGTTGTTGTTTAATCTGTGTAAGTGCGTCTTGAGTTTCTTCCATTTGAGCACGTTTTTTTTCTTGTGCTCGTTGTTTTTCTTCAACCTCTGTCTGAGTAGATTGAATTTTATCCAATGACAGTTTCAGATCTTGGTTAATGGTTTCAAGCGCGTGTACTTCATCAAATAATTCAGAGAAGGAATCTGATCCAAAAAATACGTCAAGAGGCAATGACTGATCCTGAACTTGAATTTCTAACAAAACTCCTTTCAGTAACTCTTTGTTTTTATCAATCTTGGCTTGTAATTCAATGGTTTGTTGCTGTAAGAGAGCGATTTCTGAATTGATTAAATCAATCGT
>CAYIPP010000092.1:2627-3868 GCA_964365355.1 uncultured Gammaproteobacteria bacterium | reverse complement strand
TTTCTTGAGATCGTCACATCGTGTGGTGGACTCAAGGAGTAAACGATCTTTCATAACCAATTGGAGGTAACCAACTATGTGGCCAAAAAAGTCAGAAGGCTTGATTCTTCGTGGTTGGCTTGTCGACCGAGGGCTCGATTCCGCCACCTTCGATCCGGAAGTGTGGCAGATATTGCGAGCTAATCTCGCTGTACTCAAGGATATTGCCGGACTTACGAACGATGAGATCGCGCGAAGAGTGTACGGTGGTTCCAATGGTGAGCCAATGTCCAGTTCTCGGTGCGTCTTGATCTCACGAGCACTGAACGAATCATATAAAATCGAACAATTGGAAACGATTGCTCGAGCGTGTGGCTTCGATCCGTTGCTCCTTGTCGTACCAAATTTGCGGGAGCGTGTGAGTGCGCTCGCAAATTCGCTGACGAGTGAGATCAAGTTCGAAACGAGCATTTTCCGCGCCATGCGGAAGTGCGAGAATTGCCACCATCTCAACCGCGATCTGAACGCCTGTTACTGTTCGCGGTGCGGGATGAAGATTACGCTGGAAAAGGAGTAACATGGAAACGAACACACAACCGTAAGGAGTTCAGTGATGTCCAAACGATGGCGCGAAAAATGCGGTGTTATATACCTTAACGTTACCTCCGATGGAACGAGTGGCAAAGCGTGGATCAAGTATTTTGAGGAGCAAGATTGCTGTGTGGATGATGATGCCAAGAGTGTGCTTTGTTCCAAGAACTTCACGCCGACAAATGGCGTGACTTGGAAAATCGCGATTCTGAAGGGTGTGCTCTTTAGCGACACCAAGTTGATTACCATGAACATTCGCACGAAAGCGAGTGGGTTGAAATTCACGACCCTGAACGCAGAAGCGGTCTGCCTCATCCGTAAGAACTTCACGGATGAGGAACTCAAGGAAATGGGTCTGTCGTACATCGTCGCTATTGAATCTATCAAGGATTTTGATGGCTATTTGTATTGTCTTGCGGCGAGTAGTGGGGATCTAGGTTGCTGGTTCGGTGTGTGCAGCGACACTCCTGACCGCGGATGGTATCGTGGGGGTGGGTTCGCTTTCGACCGTTCGCAAGTGCCTTAGCACTTTCGTCTTTTGTACTAACTGCGTCGTAACATCTGTTGAAGGTCAACATTTGTTACGGCGCCTGTTTATTTTGAAACCGTTGTGACGATTTGGGGTCAGATCCGACTATCGACTTTTTGGAAAAAAAAGTCGATAGTCGGAT
>CAYIPP010000092.1:0-2617 GCA_964365355.1 uncultured Gammaproteobacteria bacterium | reverse complement strand
TCCTCCCTTATTCTTTTTTTTTTAAAAAAACTTTTTTTTTGTCGGATCTGACCCCACAGCCACGCCCTTGTGTTTGCCTCATTTTTCTGATATTCTCTGAAGAGATTTTTCGCTTATGCATGCATCTTTTGAACAACGCCTTCAAGATCGGTTTGGACATGTTGGTGGTTCTGTCATTTTTTTTGTTCTGGAAGTTGTACAAATCATGTGTATCTCTGCAGCGATTATCATTCCGATCCGTTACTTTTTGATTCAGCCGTTTTATGTCAAAGGCGCAAGCATGGAGCCGAATTTTTATGATCATGAGTATTTGATTATAAACGAGTTGTCTTATAGACTGCGTGAACCGGAACGAGGTGAGATTGTCGTCTTTCGCTATCCACGCGATCCAAGTCAGTTTTTTATCAAACGCGTTGTAGGACTTCCTGGTGAAACGGTGGAAATATCAAATCAACACGTGGTGATCTATAACACAGAACATCCAAACGGCATTGTTCTTGATGAATCTTACCTGGGTGAGGTGTCAACCAACGGAAAAACCCGTACGACTCTTGGTGAAGCTGACTATTACTTACTCGGAGACAATCGAGATGAAAGTTTGGATTCGCGTATGTTTGGTCCTGTCCAACGATCATCCATTGTTGGTCGCGTGTGGTTGCGTGGACTTCCCTTATCACGAGTTACTCTATTTGAAGCTCCTGAATTTAATTTCTAAACGTATGCCTCCAAAAAAAACGATAGAGAAACAAACGAAAATTATAACAGAAGAATCTCCGGAGGAAACAAAAAAAAGTGCAAAGGGTGTACCTGAATTATTGCGAGGGTTTCGCGATATCCTTCCGGAAGAACAAGGGCGTTGGAATTTTATTCGAGACACCATTCGTTCAATTGCGGAAGCCTACAGCTTTGATAGGATCGATCTTCCTATTTTGGAACGTGCCGATTTGTTTCAACGAACCGTAGGAAAGGGCACAGACATCGTTGAAAAAGAAATGTATGTGTTTACCGATCTTTCCAATCGATCTGTTGCTCTGCGACCTGAAGCAACGGCTTCGACTGCACGTGCGTATATTGAGCACGGAATGTTGGATCGACCACATCCTGTGAAACTGTGGTATCAAGGACCAATGTTTCGTTATGATCGTCCGCAGGCCGGTCGTTATCGTCAGTTTTATCAATCCGGATTTGAAGTGTTTGGCGGTGAAGAATCGATCATTGACGCTCAACTTATGTTGATCGGTCATAAAATTTTTGACACCCTTGGTTTGCATACGCAAGTGCATATCAATTCCATTGGAACAATGGAATGTCGTCAGACCTATTTGGCAGAACTAGTTGCCTATTTTCGACCATTTCGATCTAAACTTCCGGAGGATGATAAACGTCGATTACAAAAGAATCCACTTCGCATTTTGGATAGTAAAGAAGAATATACTGTTGAACTGTTAAAAGAAGCTCCACAAATTCTCGATTGGCTTGATGATAAATCAAGAGAACACTTCATGAAAGTGTTGGAATTTTTGGATGAAGTAGAAATTCCTTATGTGTTGAGTCCCTATCTTGTGCGCGGTCTGGATTATTACACACATACGGTTTTTGAGTTTTTCCTTGAAGGAGCAGATGAAGAAAAAGCACAAAGTGCGATCGCTGCGGGTGGTCGTTACGATGGATTGGTTGGCATGTTGGGAGGAAGACCAACACCGGCATGTGGGTTTGCCATTGGCATGGATCGCGTGGCACGTGCACTTGCAGAAAAAGGTATTTCGCCTCCGCAAAGTCGTGAACCTCAAGTGTTTTTTGCACAACTTGGAGACGCGGCTCGACGGGTGGGTTTGCGTCTGTTCGAACAATTTCGAACCGCAAATATTCCCATAGCTGAAGCAGCTGGAAAAAATGCCCTCAAAGCACAATTGGAAGTTGCAAATAATTTACACGTAAGTCTCACATTAATTTTGGGTCAAAAAGAGGTTTTGGATGGAACGATCATTATTCGTGATATGGAATCTGGTGCGCAAGAAACAGTGGATATGGCGAAGATTGTTTCTGTTGTTGAACGAAAATTACAACGTTCATCCGGTGTGCATCCAGAAATGCACTCACCTGTTTCTGTGTAAGCATTTGACATTTTTGTCTTATGTTGGCAGGATTCTGTCGTAAATAATATACTAAAAAGGAGTAGAAATTTGTGCTGGAAGTAAAACGAAAAAAAGGCGAAAGCTTTGATAGTTTGCTCAGACGGTTTGGTCGTCGTGTCCAAGAAAGTGGAAAAATTTTGGAAGCACGAAAGATGCGATACCATGCGGATGAACCAAACAAAAATACAGTTCGAGCAAGTGCGATTCGTCGTTTGTATCAACGTCAAAAACGTGAGTACTTGATGCGGATCGGTCAGCTCAAAGAAGAAGTACGCAAAGGCGGACGCCGATAATTGATTTGGTATGTCCTTGGCTCAACATCTTATTGATGACATGAACGTAGCCATGAAAGCAAAGAACAACGCAACGCTCTCCACGTTGCGTTTGTTGCGTTCAGCAGTGAAAAATAAGCAGATTGATGTTCAGCACGAATTGAGTGATGAAGAAATTGTGTTGATCGTCAAAACTCAAGTAAAACAACT
>CAYIPP010000091.1:0-3888 GCA_964365355.1 uncultured Gammaproteobacteria bacterium | reverse complement strand
CTTCCGTTCCTTCAGTACCTTTTTACCGCTCCAATTCTTTTGCTTTGGCGCCGTAAGCGCAAAGGATTTGGGGTGGTCTATAATGCCGTCACACGAATCCCTGTCGATCTTGCTGTTGTGCGTCTTTACCTCGTAGACGAACACAACACCAACGACAAAGGACGACTTGTGAAAAGTCGAGTAACCGACAAAGGTGGTCGGTTCTTCTTCCTTGTTCAACCAGGGATCTATCGTCTTACGGTGACCAAAGCAGGCTTTCAATTCCCCACGGAATATCTGAAAGATTCAAAAAATGACGGTGAATATCTTGATGTCTATCATCGTGAATTGATTACGGTGACAGAAAAAGATGCCGTTGTGACTCCGAACATCCCTCTTGATCCCCTTCAATTGGGACAAACTCAACTGCCAAGACGTGTGGTTTGGCTAAGACGCCTCCGTTACCTCCAACAAGTCATTGGATTAAGCGGTGTGCTCATCGCATGTGTTGTAATGATCATTCGACCGAACGTGCTTGCGGTCGTAATGATTCTCATACAGATGCTCGTGTATCTCATTGCACGACGTCTTGCCAAACCACATAAACCAAAAAGCTGGGGGATTGTCTATGACAAAGAAACAAAACGTCCTCTGTCCCATGTTATTGCACGAATTTTTGAACCAAAATACAACAAGCTTCTTGATACACAAGTAACGGATTCTCGAGGACGTTATGCATTTTTGCTCGGACCAAGCGAATTTTTTGCCGTGTTTGAAAAGCCAGGGTATCGATCTACACAAATTCGTCCCATTGATTTACGACAAAAACAAGGTTCACAAGATTTTGCTGTGGATGTTGAGTTACATTCAAGACTCGATTTAAAAGAAACAAACTCATCATGAGTTTGTACAATAATTGTTCTATGCCGTTGGCATATCATCACAAAATTTTTGCCACGATGACGATCATTTCCATGCTTGTGATGGTCTTCATGGTTTCCATTGGCGTTCTTTATGCGGCAAGCGCTCCAAATATTGTGACCTATCAGGGTCGAGTGCTAGACGCAAACGGAGTCCCGCTTTCGAGTTCATCTTTATCGATGAAGTTTTTTCTGTATACGGCATCTGCCGGAGGGACATGTGTGTGGTCAAATTCATCAAGTACCTGTAATGGAAATACACCAGCTTCTGCTACGGCTCGCACAGTTACTCTGACAAATGGGTTATTTACAGAAAATATTGGAGATACGAGTCTTGGTTCTCCCTATGCTGCGATTGCAGACTCAACATTTGCCGATAATGGAACAATCTACCTGGAGGTTGTGATAGCTGGAGAAACGTTGACTCCTCGTCGCATGCTGACAGCTGCCCCGTATGCCTTAAATGCGGATACGATTGATGGATTGGATTCAACAGCGTTGGGTGGATTTTTTGAAAGTGGAGTGAATGGAGTCTACGAAAATGATGCAGCGGTTATTGTGGGTACCGATGCAGCGTTTTCGTATGGGTCAGGAGGAATTGGCGATCTGCGAGTTGCTGACCAATTGGAAACAATCGGTGATGCATACATCGGTGGTGATCTGGTGATTGGAGCATCGACATCATCGACCGAAACAATCTCTGATGCTGCGTTTTCTCTAGGTGGAGATGATCTTTTTGTTGCTGGGACGGTTGGTATTGAAGGTGATGTCTACTTGGATTCAACGATGACAATCGCCTACACTGGCACGAGTAATTCTTTAAAGATTGCAGGAACGGCAACCGGCACTGCTATCAAGATTGATTCCTCAACGTTTAGAACAGATTTTGATTTACAAAATGGATTGACCATTGATAATGAGAGTAATAATGATTTAGATTTGATAGAAAATAGTTTGACGTTAAATATTGATTTTGGTGAGGTTACGGCAAACACCATTACGTATAACTCGGCAAGTTCACTTGATGTTGTTTCGTTTGCTGATGTAGATGATGCAATTGTGCTCAGTGCGGCTTTGGGTGGAATTGATCTTATCGCATCTTCAACTGAAGACATCAATCTTACAGGTTCAGGTTCAATTGTATTGAGTTCCTCCGAAGCAACCGTAGACGCAATACGTATTGTTGCAACAAACACTTCAGGTGGAATTGATATGGACTCTGGCATAGGTGGTATTGATCTCTCTACAACCGACGGGGTTTCAATTGATTCTTTGAGTAGATCTAATTTTACTGTTACATCCAATGCTGCTGGAGAAGATTTAACGATTGCACAAGATGGAGCATTTAATTCCTCTCTGATTCTTTTTGCCGCTGGTACTGCTACTGATACTCTCACCATTACAGCAACTGACACCGCAGACTCAGGAACAGCAAACGTGGTCATCGGAGCCGGTAATACACGACCAAACGCAAATGAAAATGGAAATGATGTTGCCATTGAAGCAGAAGACGACTTTATTGTGACTACAACCGATGACATTTACATGGACGCTGCTTCCGGAAAAGTTACATTGGTTGGTGGTGAAGCTGTTGCAAATGCAATAGTTATTAACGCTTCGAATGCTGCAGGTGGAATTGATATTGATGCAGGAACACGTGGATTTGACCTTGACTCTTCAGGTTCAATTAACTTGACTTCTTCTCAAGTGGCAACAGACGCTCTGAGACTCAACGCGTCAGCGGGTGGTATCGATATTGACGCAAATAATTCAACTATTACGATGAGAAATACCGCAAACAGTGCTGGAGATGATTTTACGATCGCTCAAGCCGGAGTATATAATGCATCACTTCTACTGACTTCAACAGGGACAGGAACAGATGCGATCAGTTTAAATGCATCTGCAGGAAGCATGACATTGGATGCGCTGACTTCGGTGATCGTTGGTGTGAATGTAGTTACGGATTCATCAGGAGACAATACTATTGGTTCAACCTCTGCAGAATGGGACGGAATCTATTTGCACGATGATGGTGTCGGTGCGACCTTTGGAGCGGATCAAGATATAAAGATGACATGGAATGCGACTACAGCCGCACTTGAATTAGACGGGGGCCTTGTTGTTGTCGGTACGGATCTTGGGGGTACGGTTGCAACCGGAGATGGAGACTTGCTTGTGCAAGATGCTTTTGAAGTGCTTGGTCAGACTACACTTAATCGTGTGAATATCAGTACCGCATTTTCTACTTTTTCTGTGAATGGAGTCAATGGAACGGAGATTTTTTCCGGTCGTGATGCTACGGATTCAATCTATTTAACAACATTAGGTGGCACAGCTGAGACCATCAGATTGCGCTCACAACTCGGAACAAGTGCTGGGTCGATTACGTTATTATCCGAATCAGGTGGAATCACACTGAATGCCTTAAATAACACTACCATTTCAAATACACTCGTTGTTACAGGTGCTGCATCATTTGATGCTGGAGCAAATCCAGCCAATGCCGGTGTTGAAGTATTAGGAACAACCGCTCTTGAATGGGATGGATTATATGTAGGTGATAATGGGGTGGGTGTCACGTTTGGAGAAGGGCAAGATGCACTCATGAAATGGGATACAGCTGATGCAAACGCGAATCTTTTCAAATTCGTGTTGCCAGAAGGTGGATCAACAAATGTTCCTGTCTTTTTGATGGGAGACT
Source organism: uncultured Gammaproteobacteria bacterium (assembly GCA_964365355.1). Classification (GTDB taxonomy): domain Bacteria; phylum Patescibacteriota; class Patescibacteriia; order UBA9934; family GWF2-40-263; genus VGKU01. The sequence continues at coordinate 285 of CAYIPP010000091.1, read as the reverse complement.
CAACAATAAGCACCATGGATACGGCGGTATTTAATGGTGTTATCGATCCAACACTTGTTTTATGGTCCCTGGATGGCGGAGCAGAAGATTGGGGAAGTGTTGCAATAAATGGTTCGGGTAATATGTATGTAAAGACAGGCGTAGGAAGTATCATTTTACAACCAGATCAAAGCGTTGAAGGAAGTGCAATAGTAGAGGGAAATCTATTCGTTGCGAATGCTTTTAGTCTCTTAACTAGTGGCGGTTCGCAGACAGTGATGGCAGATAATGATTTAACGCCTTCGG
>CAYIPP010000090.1:0-4011 GCA_964365355.1 uncultured Gammaproteobacteria bacterium | reverse complement strand
CAAAAAGCCGTAAAGGCAGTAAAGGTGATCCTCTCACCTTTCTCACCTTTCAAGCCTTTCTTTAGAGGGTAAACGCAACCACAAGCGAATAAATTGCAATGGCCTCAGCAAAGGCCATTCCAAGAAGCATAGGAACAAACAACTTGTCTGATGCTTCTGGATTGCGACCAATCGATTCCATTGCTTTCAGACCAATCAAACCGATAGCAAGAGCTGGAGCAATTCCACCAATTGCCATAACGAGAGCTTTTGCAAGCGTTGTCATTGTCTCTGGGGACATAAGTTCAAATTAAGAATGAGTAAGTGAAAGATGATTCGTTGTCATCTTGAGGAGACTGAACAAAGTGATTTCTTCCGTCAGACTCAAGATAGCAAAAGAGCATGCTCTTTTGCTGCGTGATCTTCATGACCATGATCATCTGTTGCGACTACCAAGTAGGCCAATGTCAACATGGCAAACACGGTTGCTTGCACCGCGCCCACGAGTAATTCGAGAAACATGAAAGGAATTGGTACGATATAGGCCAACAATCCAAGCATCACCGTAATCAAAACTTCACCGGCAAAAATATTTCCAAATAAACGAAGCGAGAGCGAAACAACTTTTGCAATCTCACCGACAATTTCAATAAGGCCTACTCCAAATTCGACAATAGCAACCGCAACGGCGATCGGACCTTTTTTCAACGATTGAACAATGCCACGAATGTTAATGAATTTACTGAAATGATTGACAGGACCGATAGTCATGAGTGCCATGATGTGGGATGTAATCACAGCAAAAAGAGCAATGGCAAGCGTGAAGTTGAGATCACTCGCCGCTGGACGAAGAAGTGGAATCAACTCTACTTCCCCATGCATCAGTCCCCACACACCAATGGATCCGGTTCCAGGTAACAATCCGATCCAATTAGAAAAGAGAATGAAAAGAAAGATCGTCCCGACAATCGGCAAAAACTGACGCGATTTCTTTTTATCCCCTACAACTTTTTCAACTTCTTTTAAAAGAAACTCTATAACACCTTCTACAACATTTTGTAATCCTTTTGGAACCAACGCATCTTTTTTTCGGACGATACATGCGATAAGCACAAAAAATACTACAGCGATCCAACTATTGATCATTGAATTTGTGACAGGAAACGAACCAAAATGAAAAAGCGGTTCGGCAGCAACAGGTGGAAGAACAAGACTCATAACATTATTTGTTGATTGATTTGTATTCTGCCTGAAATTCTTTCGCTTTTTTTGCAATAAGTACGGCTGTGGACAAAAAAGCAAGTATGAGCAAGATGATAATGAATGTTGGCGTTGTGCCGTACTTGGTGTCTAACCATTTCCCTGTCAATGCGGCAAGAACAGCCGGAACAGCAATTGTTCCCGAAAATTGGGTAAAAATTTTCATGGCCAGTCGTATGTTTGCGGCTTGGTTGGACATAAATAAAACGATCAAGCGCCGGAAGTATACGTAAAATTATCAAAAAGGTCAATATGAATAAAAAAAGACAGTGATTGGATCACTGTCAGGATTATGACTCAGACGCAGGCTTCTCGACCTGCTTGGGAGCACGAGGCTTCCGGGCACGTGTCTTCGGCTTCTCGATCACAGGACTCGATTCGATCGAATGTTTGTCCGTCACTTCGGCAGGTGCAGCAGCCACAACCTCCACCGATTCCGTAGCAGTAGAGATTTCAGGCTTCACTGTGACAGACGGATCGTATCCGCAACGTTTGGCCATTTCTCGAAGCAGTCTTTCACGCAGAGTACGGTAGAAGGGAGAACGATGGATGTACTCACCACTGATGTGAGAAGTAATCCAGGCCGCAGCTACATCCACTGCATTCAGCGTCTTGATTGCATCTTCCAGAGTCTTCCCTGCCAGAGACGCATTCAAATCCGGAAACGACATTCGCTGGAATTGCTTCCACGTTTCCTCCAGAGCTTCGATCCAGAGTTCTTTTGCCTTTGTGTATGCATCATTAGCCAGAGCAGTCAGTTGCGAACGAATAGCACTTCGTGCCTGCCCCTCGACAACGAGTCCAAGTTCTACCGCACGAGTATACAAGGGATTGTCCGCATTGATCGGCAACCCAAGCCATGCACCAACAGCTTTTTCCACTCGTTGACTCTCAAACCTCTCCACGGTCGTATTGAGCACATCGAACGGATTGTAGGAAATATCTTGTTCCTGAATTGTCATCGCCGGCGCAAGATTCACTTCACCTGGTCGACCCAGGAGAAACACTTCGATGGCATTCTCACGCTCGATGACCGAAAATACAAACAACGCATCCGGATGGGATTTGCCCTTATCAAGAGCACTGATATTCTCGAGAATATCTGCCTCGGGAACTTGCTGACTTTTCGGGTGCAAAAGCACCGATTTGCCAAAGTACACACCAATTTGATTCCACTCTTCCCGCACAGGACCACGCCTACGAAACACGGTGTACGGACGAGACTGACGGCACACGGGTGCGAACGTCATCACGTGTTTGCGAGGCTTACCGATGCTGATTTCCGCAGGAGTCAGAAGCGGCCAGTTGCCGTGAATCGTCTTATTCCTCCTCCCTTCTTCAACAATAAGATTCCACCGCTGCAAAAGAGCCGGATCAGCAAAGTCGAGCGGAACGAAGCGATAGGCGTCACCCTGTCTTTTTGGGGCAAACAATCCGCCAATGAACTCACGAATACCGATGTAGTACTGACCCTGCTCGGAAGGCTTGATGTAGGGCACTTCTGTCACGAACAGCGGACGAATTTCGATGTGACCCAATCCTTCCAGGGTCTCGTTCGCACTGATGCCAATGTCCGGAAGCTCACGACTAATCACATTTGCACCCGAGAACGTCACAGTGATGATCAGCGGCATACGAGTCGGCTTCCCTTGCGCATCAAACACCATGATCTGACGATCCTCCCAGTGCCTGCGAGCACTCTCCGGATTGTCCGCTGTTGTGGCTGCCAGACGAACCAGATCAACACCCAGTGCCTTCACAGTCGGAGCAGATCTAAACACCACCATTGACGTAGTTGATGTAGTAGACGAAATCGGTTTTGTCTCCTTCTCGTCTGTCACGTCCGCACCAAGTTGCATGAGGATATCTTGGACAGTCACATTGCTTCGAGTCGCATTCTCTTGTACCTGCAGTTCCATTATGTACCTCCTGTACTGTCGCAAAGAGCGACGGGTTGAATGTACGTTCTCTTCTCTCACCCTAGTTTAGGCAAGATATGAGAATCGATCTTAGGATAAAAATCACGATTTGTCAACAGTTTATTGGAGACCATTGCAAAACTCAACTTCGGAGGCTGTCGCACAATTCTCATTTTCTTGGGAGTTTAGTAACAGTCTCGATCGTGGATCTTTTGAGGGATTTGAGACAGACTAAAAAAGTGCTTAAAAAAGACTCTTGATATTCTTTAGTTTGGGGTTTATAACTTGCGTACAAATTTGTACAGAAATCCAAATACTCACCAATGTAGTGTCTATATGCTTTACAGGTTTTTGGGCTATAATTGCACAATCGCTATGTGCGAGTAGCTGAGACTAAGAGATCAGCTATAGACTCCTTATTTTACAAAAAGTTTGTATAGACAACAAAAAATTGTTACTATTTATTGATACTGTTTAGATAATAATCAGTTATTCGCAATTCCGCTCCGCTCCATTACGAATAACGCGCGCGGATACCTCCGCGCGCGTTAAGTAAAATTGAGGGGAACTTTTTCAACTCTCATCAGCCCTTCGGGACGTTGCACTCTGGCTCGGTGCTCACGCACTCACTTAACAAGGATTATGAGGTTACGCTCGGTTGCACCTCGCTCCACCCAAATTTTGTTCCTTCGTCGCAAAACTTCTCATATTTCCAACGTTATTCGCAATCGAATTTTACAATTTTTTACATTAATCCAAATAATATAGTATATGGCAATCAAAATTCGTCCTGCAGTGCTTAGATTCTAAGTCAAACTGCAACATGAGTTAAAACACTTCCCGTGGAGTAGCG
>CAYIPP010000089.1:0-4013 GCA_964365355.1 uncultured Gammaproteobacteria bacterium | reverse complement strand
GAGCGAAGATTTTCCTGATCCGGAAAGACCTGTCACAACAACAAGTTTATTCTTTGGAATCTTAACACTGATGTTTTTCAAGTTATGAACGCGAGCACCACGAATAGAAATGTAATCGGACATAGTTGATCATTGGCAACGTCTCATAAAAATGAGACGCATAAATAGCGTCCCGCACTCTATCACACCATCTTCAGAAAAACAAGAGATGCGAATGAACCTGAATCAATGACAAACCTCTGGCATACCGATTATTATAGAATCAAAATCGCATTGACCGTCTTCAACACCACAGATATTAGCCTTACATATTCCTTTCAGTGTGTTTGGTAACTTTAGAGAAATTTTTTCATTCTTTAATGTCCCGCCATCCCAATAGGAAGCAGTCAGATTGTTATAAGCTTCACAATCGGAAATGTTGGCACAATCAAATATAATTTCAAGACACGAGTCATCAGAAAGAGTGCCGGTACTTGCCTGTCCAGTAGTAAAATATCCTAATATACCACCCTTTTGATACTGACATATTGTTTCTTTTCCAGGCACTGTTCCTGGCCCTCCAATACTTAATTTCGAACACAATGTTTGTGATGGAACAGCAGGAGAAGCGGGATTATTGAGTGACACTTCATGACACAAAATACATTGTCCCCCTGGATTTTGCAGCGTTGCAACACATGCGCCTGAGTTACATTTTGTGTAATTGCATGTCAGTCCTTCTTCGGCAGGGCTTCCATCCGGTTTCACTTTCAACTCAGCCAATCCTCCGCATTCTTCTTTTCCTTCCACAGGAGAAAGTTTCCATCCTAGGTCTTTTAACATCTCACATGAACTATCATTTAAATTCACTTCGCGCAATTTTGATGGACGTGGGATTTGTAACGTTAAAATTTGTGGATTGACAATCTGTCCGATCAACACCACACAAAACAATAAAATCAAACCCATGACTCCATCTTTGATGCGTTTTTTTGCTTTTGCAATCTGGTCTTTTGCCGCGGCCCCAATAGCATATTGCAATCCGCCAACCATCGTCATAACAATCGCGAACAAAAATCCAGCCATCAGCATCCAGTGATAAAGAGCGCTCACGTATGTTCCTAAATCACCTACAGTTTCCAAATTGCCAATCTTCGTATTTAAGGTCAATGTGGATTGTTCGGCTGTGGGAAAACAATAGGTCCAACCCTCTGGACAACTCGGCGCTTGGTAATCGGCAATCTCACCATTCTGTTTTGTACATGTTGCCTGATCAAAACACAACGTACTATTTGCCGGATACTCTCGAAGAGACTGTGCACATGCAGCGACTGCATTTCCCTGTTTTTTGCATTCCGCTGTGCACACGTCCGCTGTCACCTTATTTTCCGATATCTTTTTTGCACCCGTCTCGGTTGCACAAAAACAACTGCACACGTTGCTTGTCTGCGCAAAAACCGTAGTCTCGAATAAAAAAAATCCGGATACACACATCAACACTCCAATAAAACACAAAACACGTTTGCACATACCTACGGTTGTGAAGCAATCAATTGTTCAAACACATCTTTTGGAATCGCACCTTGGATTTTTGTTCCGTTGATAAAAAACGTTGGGGTTCCTCGCACTCCGGCCTCTAATCCATCTTGATAATCTTGTAACACTTCGTCTTGCTTGCTTCCAGAATCCAAACAGGTTCGAAATTGTGCTGTGTTCAAATTCAGTTCACTGGCAAATTCATACAACCGTTCTTGAGAACTATCTTGCTGATTTTGATACAACTTATCATGATATTCCCAAAATCGACCCTGTTGTGCTGCACATTCACCTGCTTCAGCGGCTTTTTGCGCGAGTGGATGCAGATCCGTGATTGGAAAATCTCGATAGATATAATGAATTTTTTCAGGATACTGTAATGAAAGTTCTCTTAATGTAAAACTCGCATCTTTGGAATACGGACAGACAAAATCTGCAAACTCCACAATGGTCATTGGTGCATCTGCGCGACCCAACGACGGATCGTCACTCGTTACCAAATTGACAGGTTGATCAGCTACAGGCATGGCTGCCAAACGTACACTCGATGAAAAGGAAGTCGGACGTACATTCAGTGATGAAACATCTAAGGTGCCTTCACGAATTTGTTTGACATACGAGAGTATTTTCCACACAAACCCACTCAACAAACATAAAACACCAATCGTTACAACCGTCGCAATCCAATTTCGTTTGCGATGAATGACTTGTTCTTCTGAATGAAGAGTGGGCGAAATCATAAAAAAAGTATATCATGAGAGCAGTGAGGTGAATAGCAACGCCTATTGAGATACTGACATCGATCGTATGAATTCTCAACACACAGAGAATCTCGAAGAACAGCGACGAAAGCGTCGAGATAAAAAACGCAAACCACAGATGCGTATCAGTGGTAAAGGAATGAAGCGGAAGCTCGCTGGTTGACGAACAGAGGTCAACTTGCTATTCTCTTGGCGATATGAATCTCGAAACGATGCTCAATACTGCACAAATTATTCTGGCCATTTTGCTTATGGTCGCAATCCTTCTTCAGGCACGCGGAACAGGACTTGGGGTTACGTTTGGTGGAGGTGGAAATGTCTATCGCACAAAACGAGGAGTTGAAAAAAAACTTTTTCAATTGACTATTCTCCTCTCGATCCTCTTTTTTGGAGTTGCGCTTGCCAATGCTCTTGTCTAGTCTGTGTCTGATTCTTTCAAAACGTTTTTTGACAGATTCAATGCTCGATCGTCGAATCCGACGAAAAACCTGACTATGCGTCAGGTATTTTCCGTGTCAAAACCAAAACGATTTCCTCGATGGAAACAATGGAAACGACTTCCCACTGTTTTGTCTCAAACAGAACGACGCATTGTTCAACTTTCAGTGTTTTGTCTGCTTGCATCCATTGGCACATTGGTTGGAACCTCTCTTCTGGCAAAACGTGTTGAAATTCCGGCCCGTGGCGGTGAGTACACCGAGGCGCTCATCGGCGAACCACAACTGATTAATCCACTCTATGCAACCACAAATGACACAGATCAAGACCTGGTTGCTCTGATCTATTCAGGACTCATGCGTTGGCATCCGGAGCAAGGGCTTGTACCAGATTTAGCTGATTCGATAGAAGTCAACCAAGAAGCAACAGTCTACACATTTGTTATCAACGAACACGCACAATTTCATAATGGTGATCCGGTTCTTGCACGCGATGTGCTCTTTACCATCAATGCCATTCAAAATCCTGCGTATCACAGTCCACTTTTTTCTCAATTCAGCAAGGTCTCTGTTATTCAAGAAGATGATCGTAAAGTCTCGTTTGTTCTTGAAAAACCAAACGCTTCCTTTTTAAACTCATTAACCGTTGGTATTTTGCCTTCAAGCGCTTGGGCAGAAATTTTGCCACAAAACGCACCTCTTGCCGCATTGAATATTCAACCTATCGGAAGCGGTCCGTACCAATTCGCTGAATTTTCAAAAGACAAAAAAGGAGTTATTCGTTCTTTTACGTTGAAATCATTCGATCGATCCATTCGTGAAACAGCATTGATCGATCACATCACATTCAAATTCTATCCGGATGCTCACACAGCCGTTGATGCATTACTCAACAAGTTTGTCGAAGGTGTGTCCGTGGTTCCATTTGATAATCTTCTGACAGTTGGACAAAATCGCAATATCATGCTATATTCATCTCCTCTTTCTCGTGAAGTGGTCTTGTATTTCAATCAAAAAACAAACGAACAACTGCAAAAACAAGCTGTACGAGAAGCCATCGCGCTGGCAATCAACAAAGAAGAAATCGTACACAACGTATTATCAGATTATTCTGTCTCAATTATTGGACCATTATTGCCAACGATGGTCGGCTATGTATCTGACTTGGTCGATCGACAACTGGATCGCGAGAAAGCTATGTCTCTAGTAAAGGAGGCAGGACTTCTCACTCAAGTAGAACCATCCTCGGTCTCAACAGCATCTCCATCTACAACAACTGTAGAAGAAAACACAACATCTT
>CAYIPP010000088.1:0-4035 GCA_964365355.1 uncultured Gammaproteobacteria bacterium | reverse complement strand
GCTTGTGCCGTGTTGTTACCATCACGTGTACATGAAGTATTTCCGCTTGTTGCACTTGAAGCCATGGCCTATGGCAAACCGGTTATTGCGAGCGAAGTTGGTGGAATTCCAGAAATTGTTGAAGATCGTGTGAATGGGATATTGGTTCAACCGACCGATCTTTACGGATGGGTTGAAGCTGTGCTTCGTTGCGCTTATGATCCGGATTTACAGCAACGATTTGCACAAAATGCTCGATCAACAGTCGAACATAAATTTCGGTTGGAAGATCATTATCGACGATTGCTTTATTGTTACCAGGAGGTAAAATAAAAAAATACTCGCTTGGATGGGCGAGTGTTTAGTAAACAGGTTTGACTTCGAGTTTGCGTTCAAGGTTTTTTAATCGTTCTTCAAAAAGAAGATCTGATTTGAATTCTATGACATCCTGTTTGGTGGCAAACAAATCTTGCATTTCTTCTTTTGTCACCAAGTTTTCTCTGAGGAAGTCCATGATTTCACTTGTTGTCACATCTTGCATATAGGTAGAGATTACAGAAGATGGAGCAGTTTATAAAATGAAAAACACTCGCGTGGATGGGCGAGTGTTTTTAGACGCGTATGTCTTTTACTGTTGGCTCTAATACAACCAGTTCGTAAAGGTATTCTGTGGTTTCCGCAATATCTTTCCAATCGTATGTTGTGGCAATATGTGCACGTGCTTTTTTTCCAATCTTACGAATTTCATCTGGATACTCAATCATGTACAAGATGCCTCGTTTGAGTTCTTGTACATCCCCACGTCGAAACACAAGACCGTAGTTTTCTGTGAGTTCCAAATTTTCTGGAATGTCTGATGAGAGTACACACTTACCGTAACTCATGGCTTCTAAGATAGCGATGGGAAGTCCTTCTGATTCAGATGGGTGAACAATCGCATAGGCATTCAGAAACAGTGCGTGGAGTGTTGCACCGGTTTGTGTGCCTGTCATGACAATGGTTGGATCGTCTTTGCTCAGTTTTTGCAGTGATTGTACATAGGCATCGGTAAACGCGCTTCCACCAACAATAGCGAGTTTTTTCCCTTTCATGATTTTTGGTTGTTCTTGGACAAGTTGTTGCCATGCTTTAATCAAAAGATGGGCATTTTTGTGTTTTACCAATCGTGAACACATCATGAGATAGTTTCCTGGTTCCAAACCAAATGCGTTGACGAGTGTTGGATCCGCATCTGTTTGCGGGATATGTGTTCCGTTTGGAATATATTTCGCGTTTGTTCCGTAAGACATCCGACAGTAGGTTTCCAATGTTTTTGAAACGGCAATGGTTGCATCTGGAAATGTAACAGCTGCACGTTCACCAAGATTCAACATCATGCGTGCGAACCATCCCCATTTTTGGTGATGACGATCAATACAGTGAAACGTCACAAGGACTTTCGCCGATGGGCGTAATAATTTTGGAAGCCATGCAAGCAAAGCAGGACCAACGCCGTGGATATGAAAGACATCCACTTGTTCACGAGCTGCCAGCACAATAGAAGTAAAGGTATGGACAATGGCGTCTAAATGTTTGGTTGAAATGGTCCAAGTTTTGATACAACGCACACCTCGGTGGTTGCGAATTGGCCAGACATACCAGGAACGAGAAAACACGAGGACTTTATGTCCTCGCGCGGCTAACTCGACGGAGAGCTCTTCCACATGTCGTTCAATGCCCCCAGCTCGGGCTGGAATTCCTTTTTGCCCAATCATTGCGATTTTCATAGGTTGTGTATTCGAACACGGAACTCTAGGAGGATAAGGCTTTTTTGTCAATGTATTTATCCACAGGCTTGTTGGTGATTCTTGAGTTTTTTGACAAAAATAATTGCTTAAATTAGCAATTATTTATAATTGAGTGTTGACAAAGTCGACAAAATGTGATATTCTAGTTTCCGACAATTCAACCAATGGGGAGAGAGCCACTGCCTTCGTGGTCCCAATCAGGGAAGGCAAACGAAAGCACGGATATTTCTATCTCTTTCCTTTGGTAAAAGATAGAAATATCCGTGTTTTTATATGCATATTCCTACAGCTTTACGTATTCCATGAGCTTGTCGAATGGGTTCGATCGCGAATTTTGAATAAAGCGTGAAGTATCGCGTTTTACTCAAGACTCACGATTTTCGTGAATCTCGATAGAAACCGACCGCATTCAACGCGCGGTCGTCTGGAGGCATCCAGGCCTAACCCAAAAGGAGGCAACATGCTGGAGCGCAAGAACTGGTTCGCGGTGCTGGTGGTGGCGATGGTGTTTGGTCTGACGACCGGTGGCTGCGAGATCGGCCAGCCGAGCAGTGACGAGGAGACGATCAAGACCGCGCCGGCGCCCGAGGCCGAGGTCGAGACGCAGGAGAACAACAGCCCCACGGACGAGGAGTTCGTGGATGACCTCGACGAGACCGTCGCGCCCGCGATGGTCGACGAGAACAACGAAGGCGTCGACGACCAGTGCGACAGCGAGTTCCTGGCCGCGATCGACGAGACCAAGTGTCCGTCGAACACCTACTGGGTTGGTGGAAACACCCAGGATGGCTCGATCCGTGTTCGGTGCAACACGGTCTGCAACGTCACAGCCAAGCGCATCTTCGACAACGGGAACGAGAGTTACACGACGGTGATGCCGATCCACATCGGCAACATGGTCGAGCTCAACGAGTACGAGTTCACGGGGTGGTTCGACTTCCCTGTGTACGAGAACTCGGAGGTTACGTTCCGCGTCGAGGGCGATCTCGACAAGTTCGAGGGCAAGCTTACGATCCTCAACGGGCGTGTGGCCCTTGCCTACAACACAATCAATGGGGTCGGGCTTGTCGAGGTGGGCTCGTCAATGATCTACCACGGCGCCGGCAAGAACACGGATGCGCACCCGTACTGGGCGGTGCCGGCGTTCGACTACTAGCCCAAGCCTTTTTTCTCTCGCCCGCGCGCTGATCAACGCGGGATCCACGAGACTCTCTGATCAAAAAACGAACCCGGTTTGCACGACAGACCGGGTTTTCGATTTTTAAAAACGTTTCCATTTCCAACTTCTACTCTTCCATCAGCGCTTTCAAACTTTTTGATTGTGCTGAAACGAATTCACCCGTGTGATTATCTACTGCGGTTAGCCGAATATTCTTGAGAAGAACCGGTGCGGACGTCAATGTAATTTCCGGAGTGATCCCAACTTCGAATGCAATCCCAACAATTTTGCTGGTTGGTGCGAGTGTTGGAGAGATAAAAGGAGAAGTCCACAGGACAGTTTGACTTTGTGAATCGAATACAACGGGTGTATCTTGCGACACTGTTTGTCGTCCTGTGAATCGAATTCCTTCCGGGAGTTCTGCTTCAAGTTGTACGTTCGTTAACGCATTGGTTGTTCCTGCGATGTGCCAAAAAATCCAATACGTTGTTTCTTGTCCTGGTTGTGGAGGAATAGGGCCTCGACCGATCTGATCGCCGCTAGGTGTTGTATAGCGAACAAACGATTCGAGTTGTACCGGTGTTGTAATAGGAATCGTGAGAATTTGGCTTTTAGACGTCACCCTTTGTCCTGTTTGATGATCTAAATTGTACGTTGCCGTTGCGCGAAGCGAGAGATTCAGCTGTTCAAATTCAGTGACTTGTGACGCGAAGAGAACAGGTTTGAGTTTGAGATTCAAAGAACTGTTCGATGTCTCGCCCGGTTGAATCATCTTAACTTCCTGTGTGGATAGATTTTGGATGATAGGATGTTCAGCTTCCATTGAAAGCACAACGTTTTGTATTGGTTGATCAGATGTATTGGTGAACTCAATGTGAACCGGCATTGTCGAACCTGGGATAGCTGTTTTTTGATCAATACGAGCCTGAAGATGAATAGGAAGCGGAACAACCGTGGCTGTGTGTACGAGGGTTTCTTGTTTGAATTGATCATTGCCAAATGTAAATGACGGGTCAAAGACAAATGTTACGTGATCCGTGTCTTTGTTGAGTATTCCTTGAAATCGAAATTCACCTGTTTGACCGGCTTGTACTTCCGGAATGGCAAATT
>CAYIPP010000087.1:0-4083 GCA_964365355.1 uncultured Gammaproteobacteria bacterium | reverse complement strand
CCCACAGGAGGTGTTTTGTTTTAAGAGGATGTTGCACTTTGAAGTAGAATACACGGTATGCTGGTTGACATTTTTTTATAAAAAAACTACTATCTGTCCTGTTCTTTTTTGGATGAGTCTCATCCAAAATCAACGGTCTCTCAAGGAGATTTGCTATGGTTCTTTTTACATTGCACTTAGACCCAAATAATCATCAGATTCTTTCTGCTTGCTTTGCCGAGACTCCAGAATCGGCAGCAAGAAAATGGGGTGGTATTTTGGACATACAACCTTACTACGATGGAACAAATGATTATTACATTTTGCGTCTCGTGATTCCATACTCATACACTGTGAATACCAGAGAAGACGCAATCAATTGCGCTTTGAACGACCCGATCGATCACGAAAGTGCATATCGGATAGTAAACAATGAGTTCATTCTTCGACGTCACAAATTCGTCCAGGCTCTCAGGTAGTCCAACTTCTTCAACATATCAGGCAGATGCCTGATTTTTTATTTTGCGTACAAAAAATCACCCACGTATATGGGTGATTTTTTCTTAGGCGCGTTGTACGTTTTTTGCACGAGGACCCTTGTCAGAATCTTCGACATCAAATGTCACTTTGTCACCAATTTGAAGTTCGTTGAATTCAACTCCTACCAAAGCAGATGAGTGAAAGAATAAATCTTTCTCAGCACCTTCTTGTAGGATAAAACCAAATCCACGTTCTTTCAACTGTTTGATTGTACCATTCATCATAATGATGGTTAATATGAATTATCCGCAAATCGTTGCCTTTAGTGGAAATTTGACGGATCTCCATAGTAAGCAATCTGCTCACAAAATATAACAGAAAATGATCCAAATGTCAATGGTTTCAAGAATTTTGTCAACGGGAAATAGAAATGTCCTATCTACAGGGATTTAGAAATGTCCTAGTGAGTGAGTTGTGAGGTAATACAGTCTTTCGATATCTGTTTTCTCCAAGGGTGGCCGAGGGAAGGTTTTGTGACTGTACTGTTTGTAAGGACCCAAACTTTTGTTTTGGTTTTTTTCGGTCGTACAGGAAGAACCTTGTAGGCGAGATATTTTTCTCTGAGTTGTATGTGAATGGATCTGTCGAGATGTTCTTCCACAATGACTGTGTCATGTTTGCAAACGACGACCGGTTGTTTCTCCGTGAGTTGGTACCAGTGTGTGTTGTGTGCAATTGTGAAGTCATTTTGTACGACACGTGTTTCTTGTCTTGAGAAAATAGAAGGAAGTTTCTCACGCTCTTTGCGATGAAGTGTCATGTGAAGATTTGAAGGGTTTGCCGTTTCCACACCAAACTGTTGATTGAATTTTGGAAGGTAGGTTTTAAGAAAGATGTTGCCCTCCTCTTGCGTAGAAACATTTGCGAGCCTCATCTCTTTAATGAGACGGTCTTGAAGTGTTTGGAAGAGCCGCTCAACTCTTCCTTTTGCTTGAGGACTATTTGCGAAAATAAGCTCAATGTGAAGTTCGTCTGCGGCGCGTTTAAACTGAGTTTTGAGATCCGGATTGTCTTTGGCTTCTTTGCAATTCATTTTGTATGTGCTGAATTTATCGAGGTAAATGGAACGTGGTTTACCATATTCCTCTAGATACTCTTTCCAGAAGGCAAAGACAGGAATGACTCCTTCGTGTCGGGCAAAGACCGCCTTGGTGACTGTTCCTTTTGCGTCGTCGATACTTGCAAGCAGACAACACTTTTGTCCTCGGTCTTCAAACCACTGTTCATAGGAACCGTCGAACTGTTCCATCTCTCCATAACAGGAACGCCTTTGTCTCCAGCAGCGATGCTTTGAACCAGCTTTCTTTTTTCTTGGTTTCCATAGTCCTTCCTGAATTTGAATCATGCGAATGGTTTTTGGGTCATGAATAATCTTGTGAGACTCTCGCAACTTTTCACAAGCAAACGTCGGTCTGAAATCTGCATACTTCTCTCTTAAGAGGCGTGCAATTTTATTTCGTTCTTTTTCAGACAAACGACGGTTACCTCGTTTCCCGCGATTGCCGTGCACAAGACCTTTGGCACCCTGTTTAAGAACAACAGACTTTAACCTGCGCACCTGTCGGACTGACAATTTTAATAATCTCGCTACCATTGTTCCATTCATTTCATGGTCAATGAGACGCTTAAGAATTCCGTTTCTGTCTACTTCTTTTTGGGACATAGTGATTGTTTTCATACCCCCTCATTGTAGCGGGGGTAGGACATTTCTATTTCCCTCAGGTAGGACATTATCATTTCCGTATGACATGGTTTCAAGAATTTAATTTTTTAATGAAGCATTTTGCTTTTTTGTTGTAAGTCTCGAGCGTATGCTTCCAAATCCATATCCGCTCGTTGTGCAACACCTGATTCGATGGCTGCGCGAGCAACTGCCAAGGAGACATCCACGAGCAACCGCGTATCAAATGGTTTTGGGATAATGTACTCTGGGCCAAACACAAACGATTGACCATACGCCTTCTCGATCTCAGGTGTCGCAGGTTGTTGTGCAAGTGTTGCCAGAGCCTCAACAGCCGCGAGTTTCATGGATTGATTGATCTGCGTTGCTCGCACATCAAGAGCACCACGAAAAATATAAGGAAATCCCAGAACATTATTGACTTGATTTGGATAATCGCTTCTACCGGTTGCAATAATGACATCGGAAGCAGCTTGTTTTGCAAGATCTGGACGAATCTCAGGATTTGGATTTGCCAACGCAAAAATGATTGGTGTGTGATTCATGCCTTGTATCATTTGTGTCGTTACTACATCCGCAACCGACACCCCAATAAACACATCAGCTTCAACCAACGTATCTGCTAAAGAACTATCTCCACAATTTTGTGCAAAGTTCTGCTTATATTCATTAAGATCAAAACGACCTGAATGAATCAATCCTTGACTATCAAACATGAACACATGTGCACGATCTAATCCAAGGTCAATCAATAAATTTGTAATCGCCATTGCCGCAGCCCCGGCTCCAGAGACAACCATCTTCACGTTCTGAATCTTTTTTTTTGCAAGCAAAAGTGCATTTTTCAATGCGGCCGCAACAACAATAGCTGTTCCATGTTGATCATCATGAAACACAGGAATAGATAACTGTTTTTTTAATTCCGTCTCAATAAAAAAACATTCCGGCGCCTTCATATCCTCAAGATTGATTCCACCAAACGTGGGTTCCAGTCGCGCAATCGTTTCAACAAGTTTTTGTGGATCTTTTTCGTTGATCTCAATATCAAATACATCCAAATCCGCAAAACGCTTGAACAACACTGCCTTCCCTTCCATGACAGGTTTTCCTGCTAATGCGCCAATATCACCAAGTCCAAGCACAGCCGTTCCATTGCTTATAACACCAACCAAATTCCCTTTTGATGTGTATCGATACGCATCATTTGGATCACGTTGAATTTCTAAACAGGGATAAGCAACACCCGGCGAATAAGCTAATGATAACTCTTCAGCATTGTTACAAGATTTTGTTGGCTGAATGGAAATTTTTCCAGCAGGTGGTTTGTCGTGATAGGTTAAGGCTCGTTGTTTCATAACAAAGAGTGAGTACGGAGAATGTTTTGTTTCCGTTTTACTGATACTGAATAAAGCTCGGCTGTGGCAGAAGTTCTAAAATTTCTTGTGGAGTCAACAACCTCGAACCAGCACGTTTAACATCATTTTTGTAAAACAATTTGAATCCAGTGAATTGAACAGGCTCTTTTGAGATATACGCTTGATATGTATCAAATTTTTGTTCAGGCGGTCCCCACCCGTCCATATCCATCACGAGTTGGACTTGCGGAAATGGTGTGATCTGATCTGCGTTCGTGACCATCGCACGTGTATAACGATGTACGATAAGAATCTTTGGTGGAAGATGAAATTTCTCAACCAATGAGGCAAGATATTCTACCACGGCATTCACATCAGTTGCATCAACAGTTCCCACAGCTGTTCCAGGAGGTTGGCCGTATTTCATAGCAAATTCAGGATCGATTGCCAGATGTACTTGGGGCTGCGAAAGATAGTGTTCAAAATGACGTATCTCATCCATCAGATTGGATTTTCCTGCTTGAATTT
>CAYIPP010000086.1:0-4084 GCA_964365355.1 uncultured Gammaproteobacteria bacterium | reverse complement strand
TTTCCACAATCCCTGTTGTGCAAGACGAATATCCATTCCATGTATCACAACAATAAACGGTTTGCGAGTAACCCAAGATGCCACCCATGCAGCTGTTCCAAACGGAAGAACATGACTCACAAGAACAAGATCATACGTGTTCAGTTCTTTGATAAGCAAACGAACTGTTGCTATCCATTTTGGCCATCCTTTTTTTGTCAGGAGCACTCGTTCGTCAATTTGGTAGGATACTGTGTGAGCCGTCTGTTGAACAGATGTGACAACGCGTATCCTCTCTGCAAAATAGTCTGCGAGCAAATCTAAATATTTTGCAACACCACCAAGTTGAGGAGAAAAATCAGGAGTCACCAAGAGGAGGCGAGATTGTTTCATAAACGGCTAAACACCTGAAGATTTTTTACATCCTCTTTGTTGAGAGCTTTCGTCACATACAGTACAAAAAGATAGAAAAAGCCACAGATCGGTATGGTGACCATCCAACCTACAATTGGCAATGTCCATAGACCAACCAATACCATAGCAGCTCCACTCACGGCAATCTTAAGCATGTCTACAACAAACTGATGAAAATGAAAATGCGGAATGATTTTTGGAACAAAGAAAAATCCTGCAACAAACATAAAGGAAAAACTGATCAAGGCGGAATACGCAGCGCCCAACGCTTCAAATTTCGGGATAAGGATCAAGTTTGAGATCACGTTCACCATCATTGTACATCCCATAATCATTGTTTTTGTCATTTGATTTCCAGAAGCATTTAACAAAGAACCAAGGGGAAAATCTAAAAATATTGGGACAAGAGCAAAAACAAGTACGGACAAAATCGGCGCAGCATCAGCATACGATGTTCCAACCAAGAGCACAGCTGGTTTTGCAATCAACCAAAGACCGAGCACAAGAGGGGTTACCAGAAGAGCCATATACCAAAATGATCTTCTCAATAAATTCGGCAATCCTTCCCGGTCATGCACGAGACTCCAGCTGATTTTTGGATAGAATGCTGCAATGAATGCAAGTGGCAAACACTGAAAAGCGTAAGTAAATTTATACGCAATACTATACAGACCAACCACAGTAGTATCAAGAAATTGGGAAAGAAGAATTGTATCAATATACGAATAGACTTTGACAAAAATTGCTGCGAGCGCAAATGGAAATGCCATACGGAAAAACGGTTTGACAAAATGTGAATCCCATACAGGGAAAAAAAGTTGTTTGCCAAATAATTTGTATACGATACGACTCGACAAAAGAACATTCAATACACTTCCAAGGACTAATGCACCCAAAAGCAAACCAATGGAGGGATACAAAATCAACACACATCCACCAACCACTGCAACAAGCACCTGTCCCAAACACACTCCTATGGCCTCATAACGGAGTTGTTGTTGACTTCTCAAAAGTCCGTACAATAACAAATGGATCGAATCAATCAAGAGAGAGAGGCCAGAAATTGCTGTGAGGACAATCACTTCTGTTTGGTATCCAAGTACAACAGCTGTGATGATTGTGCAACCATAACCAATCAACAAAAAGGGAATTTTGAGAGCCAAGGCACGTTGCACAATGTAGGTGATCTTTTCGGGCGTTTTGGCAAGTTCACGGATAACAACAGGAGTAATACCTAGATCGGCAATAGAAGAAAACACCATCGCAATAGAAACTGCCAAAAAGTACATTCCGGTCTTTTCAGGTTGCAATATGCGTGCGACAAACAAAAAATAGACAAATGCGACAAGCTTTTGTCCGACAGAGGCAATTGTTAAATAGAATGTATTTCTTGTTAAATCTGTGCTCACCATACAAGAATTTTAAAAGAAAAACGGCGTTTTGTAAACGCCGATCGAGGGTTATTCCTGTTGCGGAATGTGAAGTTGAGTTAGGTGTGTCAAATGTCCTTGTTGCTGCCGAATGATCGTGGCAAGTCCAACAGAACCGATCATTGTTCTTCCGATGCGTTCAACTTCATATCCTTCTGCACGAAGCAACGGTTGCACCTCCTCTTGAGTAAACACCGCTTTCCAAAGTGAGCTAAGAATAGATGTAAATCGCTCTTGCACTGTTTGATCCAGATCACTCTGATGTTCTTCAACCCAACGATCAGACGTTGGTTCTGAAGGAATTTCCACAAGTCCACGCTTTGTCAGTTGTACAAACCAACCGAACGGAAATGCCTTCGCGATTTTCAGTTGATTACGATTGATTGCCGCCGCACGCAAACGCCTTTCGCGTTCGATGGAGGAAGCAAACCATTCAATCTCAGGAGAACCCGACTTGGTAAAGGCAAAGGTTAACTGAAGAGTCGTTCCAACCGGCGGTTGCATCATGGTGATGATTTGATGAACCTGTAGAATCTGAGGAGGAAGTTCGTATCGAATACTTACCTCTGCATCAATGGGTCCTGTTGTTCGTCCAAACAAACGGATGAGCAGATTTTGTTCATACGGAGAAATGACGACCTTCCACTGGTACATGCCACTGACGTTAGACAGATTTGGGTCATACACAGCGTCGAGTGTTGTTCGTAGTGCAACAACTGCAGGAATTGTGCCTACCCCGGGGACACGAACCATTGAAATCCCTATCGGTAAATCTTCTGAACGGATCTTCACAGCCCTTTGTGACATGGCGTCTTTCAACGCATCACTCAGGCTCACATAAACCAATGGAGCCATGCGTGTTACTGACATGTCAAACACCTCCAGGTTGACATCGAAATTTAAACATACAAAGATAAAATAAACAAGAAAACAGGCAGAAAGCCTGTTTTCTTTAACGTTTTGACCATTGTGGAGAACGTCGAGCTGATTTTTTTCCGTATTTCTTTCGTTCTCGTACTCGAGAATCTCGACTGAGAAATCCGAGTGTTTTCAAACTTGAACGAAATTCCGGATTAAAATTGAGAAGCCCACGAGAAATTCCAAGTTTGATAGCATCTGCCTGACCATGAATTCCACCACCTGTTACATGAACAGTAATATCAAACATCTGTTCCGTTCCCGTTTGGATAAAAGGCGAACGAACTACTTCCTGCAAAATAGAAAGAGGAAGATAGGTATTGAGTTCTCGATCATTAATCAAGATTTTTCCTGATCCTCCGTGATACAATCGCACACGTGCGACAGCAGATTTTCTTCGACCAACTGTTTCGATATAGCGTGTTTTGCTTTCAGTCATACAACTAATTCTTTACAACCAAACGCTTCATGCGTTCGTTGCGATGTTTGTTTTTAGGCAACATACGAGACACAGCACGTCGAAGAACATCTGCCGGATCTTTGCTCCAAAGCGATTTTAAACTGGTTATTTTCAAACCACTCGCGTACGTTGTGTGTCTATAATACATCTTCTGATCGATTTTTTTTCCAGTAAGACGCATTTTGGATGCATTGGTGATTTGGACATGATCTCCCGCATCAATATGTGACACGAAACTTGGTTTGTGTTTCCCAATCAAAAGTTTCGCAATTTCCGTTGCGAGTCTGCCAGGCGTTTTATCCTGAGCATCTATTGTATGAATGTCTCGTTCAATGTCTTTCATATTACACGAGTTCTATGCGAACCATTTCAGCCCCGTCATTTTTGCGACTGCCAAGCTTGACAATACGTGTATAGCCGCCAGGTCGTGTCGCATAACGTGGACCAAGTACTTCTAAAATTTTATTGACTGGATGTTCGGTATAAAAAAGAGTTAACAATTTGCGTCGTGACGTAAGTGTTGGCTTTTTTCCTGCTGTGATTGCCTTTTCAACGACTGATCGCAGCACTTTTGCTTTTGCTTCTGTTGTGCGAATTTTTTCATGCAACACAAGACTTGAGGCAAGATTTCGCAATAAAGCCTTTCGTTGATCTGCAGGACGATCTAATTTTTTTATAACCTTGCGATGACGCATAAACGCTTATTCGACAGATGTATTCAAAAGAAGTGTAAAATGCTCAATGAGTAACTTTGCAGACTGTTGAACCGCCTCTTCAGGATCTATCGTTCCATCTGTTTCAATCGTCATGATGAGCTTATCATAGTTTGTAATTTCACCAACACGTGTGTCCTCAACTCGATAGCCAACATTTCGCACCGGTG
>CAYIPP010000085.1:0-4126 GCA_964365355.1 uncultured Gammaproteobacteria bacterium | reverse complement strand
ATCCGCATCTGAGACACCAAGATAACGTGCGATCAAGCGCAGTTCATGGAGGAAAATTTTTGCTTCTTGTGGAGAAGTAAAGTCCGGTTCCGTAACAATTTCAATCAGTGGCACACCACCGCGATTAAAATCAACAGAGGTCAAGCCATCAGCTCCATGAAAGGACTTAGCGGCATCTTCTTCAAGATGAGCTCGTGTAATGCCAATCCGAGCCTGTGTTCTTGTGCCATTTGGAATGACAATATCTACAAAGCCATGTTCTGCAATTGGACGATCGTACTGGGAAATCTGATAGGCTTTTGGCAAATCAGGATAGAAATAGTTTTTGCGATCAAATTTGGAATGTGCAGCAATGGTGCAATGCAACACCAAACCCATCAGAGTCCCAAAACGAATGGCTTGTTCGTTGGCAACAGGAAGAACTCCTGGTTGTCCAAGACAAATAGGGCAAATATGGCTGTTTGGTGAGGTGGATGTTTCGTGTGCACTGCACGAACAAAACATCTTTGTTTTTGTTTTGAGTTGAACGTGAATTTCAAGTCCAATTACCGGTTCATACGTCATACGGATGTAGTCTATGCAATCTCAGGACTCTTTTCAAGTTGTAATGGATGTTCGTGTAATTCACGATACACATGGGTGAAATACAGTAAAACAAGTGGGAGGAAGAAGAGTTCACCAACAGCCTCAAGACTCTCTACCCAACGTGGGATATCGTCGCTCAATAGTTGTGTCGGATCAATTCCGTAGATTGCAGAACCAATGGAAATCATCAGAGATAGGAGAAAAGAAAAACAAACAAGCAGAACAAGTGGGCCAATGAGTACAAGACGTGCGCTATACCAAAAACGTCCTTTTGTTAATTCACGACTTGCGCTGAGTGCGTCAAAGCCACGTTTGTTTTCAAAGATGGTAACAAATTGAGTGAGTCCAAACCAAACAGCAAATAGAAAGACTGGGATAACCAACAGAAGGAAGCCTCCCAGTACTACCAAAAGCTGAAGAAGATTCACGATCACGACTGGAAAAATCAGTTGTTTTGCTTGTTGTGAGATCGTTGATACGTTCGCTTTTTGTTCAAAAACAATCGCCTGTGCACAAAGACAAAGAATGATCGTGATCCAAATGATAAACACGAGTTCAACAACGGTGAGAATAATGGCGAGCATTTGTACAACCGGTGTAATCGGTAAAAAAGAAACTGCAAACGAAACAAAAAAAGGAAGGAGAAGCCACGCGGCATATCCAATAAGTGTTGGCGCTTCTTTTCGATAGTCCTTTAGACTTTGCAAAATCAATTCGAACGGACTGCTCATATAGACATCACACGATGAAATAGGACTTAGAAACAACACAGCATGGTGTAGGATACTGTTTTGGAACAGGAAAAAACCGCAGAGGTATCTGGATACCATGAGGATTTTTTCCTGTGAAAAATAGTATCCTGCGCCATGATGGCTGTTTATGGAGTCCTATTTCATCGTGTGATGTCTATGCATCTTCACCTTTGAGAGATGTGTAGAGAAGAAGATCTGCAATGATAAGTAACGGATTGATCAGTACGGCAATCACAACTGGAATCACCCATTCAATCAGTGTTGTGAGTCTGAGTTGGAGATCCATATTCAATCCACTCACGACGCTGAGGAGGAAACTTGTTGCATACGTCACAATTCCCATCAACACAATACCGATGAAAAGAAAAACCATTTTAGGAATAGCTAAACGAAGTACAACCCCCCAGAATCGTCCTTTGACAAGTTGTTGTGTTGCACTCAAGGCTTTTTTGTCTGTGAGTCCGTCTATGATGGTTGTATACGGAGCAAGCATATATTGAATCATCCATTTGAATGCAAGACAAAATGAGACAAACACACCAATAGCAAGCACAATATTTCCAACAATGATGAGTGTAGGGCTTTGAAGAAGTGTTCCAAGTGTTGCAAGAATAAGCGTTGGTCCAAATCCAATAACCAAGGTCACGATCAAAAGAAGACCAACCATCACCGAGACAATGATGGTAGGAAAAAATCGTGGCATGACTTCAGCAACAGCTTTCTTTACATTGCACGGTTTCCCTTTGATGTGCATGTGAACAAGGCGTGAAAGCGCAATCAACACCCAGATACCCAGTAGGGGAGCGATGAAGTAATTGGTGATGGCAAAGAGGATGACCCCCACGTATTCGCTCCAAGAGAGTTCATTGGATAACCAAAGTGTACTTGCGGATGGATAGAGAGATAATGAAAGAGAAAAGAGAATGGCGAGCAACAAGAGCCAAGAGGAAAGACTCATGAGTTCATTGAATCTCAATTTGTAGATGTCCCATGTTTCATCAATGAGACGACCAATGGAAATGATAGGGGAAGGCATAAAGTAAAAAGAAAGTAGTTGTTCATGTAGTTTAGCACGTTGTGAAGATATGATCGATAAGTTGCTGAGCATCTCTTTGTGTTTCTTCGAAGGAACGATTCGTATCTAATGCAAAAATTTTAGAACCATGAGATGTAAAAATCTGTTTCAGCCAAGGTTCATGAAAACGTATTTCTACTTGTTGGAGAAATGCCAATTGTCCAAAGACACCTTTTGAGTCGTCTTGTCTTGAGAGTGTGCGTTTATAGGCTTCTTCTGCCGGAAGTTTGGTTAAAATAAGAGCCGTTGGTGCGTGTTGAAGAGCAAGTTTGTTTCCGGGAAGATTGAGCAAAGATTCAAGAGAGATACTTGAAGGCATAATCGGTTGATAGACCAGAGAGGAAGAAATGCCTCTGTCTTGGATAATCGTTTTTCCTGCTTGCAGAGCCGGAATAATCAAACGTCGATAGAGGATTTGTCGATCAAGCGCAAAGGCATGAGCAAGTTCCTCTCCTCCGTAAGGATCGTTTTCTCGCGAAAGTTCGTAGCGAATCGCTCGTCCGATCCATGTGCGGGTCGGTTCATAGGTAAAATAGACATCATAGTTTTCAATGTCTTCAAACCGAGGTGGTGCAAGATCAGTCCAGTCGCTGAGACGAGAAATACGATATTGACAGATTTCCGCCCATGTTTGAATTGCACGAAGAATAGTAGATTTTCCGCTTCCGGCAATTCCGTCAATCATGATAAAACGTCCAGGTCTGTTCATAGATTAACCTGTGGAACCAAAACCTCCTCGACTGAGAGATGTCAGTTCAGAGACTTCTCGAAAGGTTTCGCGTACAAATGGGACAAACATTCCTTGAACAAGACGGTCGCCTTTTTTTACAGACGTTGGTTTGTTAGTGAAATTGAGAAGTTGAATGAGGAGTTCGTCTTCTGGACCACAAAAGTCGTTATCCACAATTCCAACTCCTTGCGGAATGCATAGACCATATCGACGAGGAAGGGAAGATCGGGCTACGATGAGCAGTGCATGACCTTCTGGAACACAGATGACAAGACCTGTTCGTAGGCGGACAATTTCACCTGGTTGGATCGTTACGTCCTCAATGGGGGCTACATCAAAGGCACAGGCACCGACGGACGCATAGACAGGCGTGATAGCATCGGGATGGGTTTTGAAGATGTCCACAGGTAATTGCATAGATGCAAGTATTTTAGTGATACATAAAGAAATAAGCAAAAATTTGAACAATAGTCTATTCGAACGTGTTGTTTATTTTCGTCATTGCGAGGAGCTGAGGTTGTCATGAAGCGACGCGGCAATCTCGTGGATATAGGGGTGTGATTCACATATTGAGTTCATCGTACAAATCATTCCAATGTGGATTTGATGCAATAATTAGATTGATCTTTTTCTGTCGAGAACATCCTTTAAGTTGTTTCTCGCGAGTTATGGCATCGTCGGCAGTTGAAAATAGTTCGTCATAGACCAGTTTGTGAATTTTGTACTTTTTTGTAAAACCTTCAACAAGATCATTTTTGTGTTCGTAGACTCGTTTAAGAAGATTGTTTGTGACACCAATGTATAAAACAGTGTTGAGTGTATTTGTAAGTATGTAGATAAAAAATTGTTTGTCTTGCATAGAGATTGCTTCGCCTCATGATAAACCCAGGCTCGCAATGACGGAAGGGAGTAACGAATGATTTTCTTCTATTGAAATAGTTTTTTTCCGTCATTGCGAGGAGCTTGAGATTATCATGAAGCGAC
>CAYIPP010000084.1:0-4167 GCA_964365355.1 uncultured Gammaproteobacteria bacterium | reverse complement strand
AACAGGTAGGAAAGCGTTGTATCAAACTCAACAAGATTATGGACAACATACACGGCAAGAAATGTCAAAAAAAACAAAGCCGATTTCCGCAGAGTTGTTTCTCGCTTTGATGCACTCCATACGGACCATGCAAGAACAACAAACAACCCGAGATACACAAGAAGCAACAGGATACCTCCATCAATCAGCGTGTCCAACAAGATCATATGGGCATGATCAAACCACAATTCTTCACCACAGCCTGGTGAGCCAAAACAGGGAATATATTGATCAAAGAAAGCTGTTTGAAAATTTTGAATTCCCCATCCAAACATTGGATGTCTATTCACCGCATTCCATGCAATTTGAGCCACGGCAATTCTGCCACCTGATGTGAGATCTAAAAATGTCTGTCTGATCCATCCCTGCGGTTGAAAAATCATTGAAAAACTCGAGAAGAAAAACGCGACAGATACAAGCGCAAGAAGAACAGCTCCGCAAATCTTTTTTCCCTTGTTTGGTTTTTGTGAACACACGAAGAAAAGACCTGATGCAAGAACAGATCCTCCAACGAGTGCACCTTTGGCCATTAGTGCCGTTGTAGAAAGTATTGTGACAGCAAAAAAAATCGCTGTAATCATTCCATACTTTTTCATCCATGCTTTTTTCCCCTGCAATACCATCAATCCGGAAAAAAACAGTTGGAATAAAAGATACACGCCCAAAAAAGTCGAATTACCGGTTGTTGATCCGCCTTTAAACATCACAAACACTTCCGGATTGAGTAAAGATAGGTAAAAAATCACACTCACACACAATCCCACAAGGGTTGAGACAAAAAAAATTCGATTCCAGTCTTGTTGTGTCCGAAACAATGCAGAAAAAATGACCAATATACTTCCAAGATGCAACCACATGAGCAGACCATTGATACGACTCGTGTTTGACCAAAAACTATGAAATAAATCAACACCTATGATTGACACAAAAAACATCACAAACACATAAAGAAAAAACGCACACAAAACAGGAGTCAATTTTGGAAGCCATTGACGATCTCGAGAGACTAACCAAAGATAAGCTACAAACAACAGTTCACTCACAGCCATCACAAACAACGCTTTGGTGGAATCAAAAAAGAAATTCAGATGAGTCCAATACACCAAAGGTGTAAATAAAAGAGTAAAACACAATATCCGAAGAAACAATAAAAGTTGCATACGCATTTTTTCAATTTACACTTTCACGATCGCTGTGTAAAATACGAGCAGTATGAATCAATCTGAAACGATTTTGATTACCGGAGGAGCCGGATTTATTGGAGCACATGTTGCCAAACGACTGATATTGGAAGGGAAAAACGTTATTCTTCTTGATAACTTCAATGCATATTACGATCCAACACTGAAAGAAGCTCGACTCACACATCTTCTGCAAGGTTTGCATTTTACACTCTACCGAGTGGATATCAAATCATCTGAAGAGCTTCGTCCAATTTTTGAACATCATCACATTGATCACATCATCCACTTAGCCGCACAAGCCGGGGTTCGCTATTCCATGGAACAACCTCTCACCTATGCCGATTCCAATCTTATCGGTTCGATCAATATACTTGAACTTGCCAAAAAATTTGGTGTAAAAGGAATAACACTTGCTTCCAGTTCGTCTGTCTATGGCAATGCTGATCATTACCCTGTGCGCGAAGAAGACAATACCGATCATCCTATCTCTTTGTACGGCGCCACGAAAAAAAGTTTGGAAGTGATTGCCTATTCGTATCATCACCTCTACCAGATCCCTATCACCTGTCTTCGTTTTTTTACCGTGTATGGTCCATGGGGTCGACCGGATATGGCGCTGTTCTCATTTACAAAAGCCACGCTTGAGGGCACAGTAATCGACGTATTCGGTCAAGGAAAGTTGGCGCGTGACTTCACCTACATCGACGATATCGTCGATGGGGTTGTGAAGGCGCTTGAAAAAAATCTTCCGTGGGCGATTTTAAACCTTGGGAAAGGCCAGGTCGAACCGCTTATGCGGATGATCAAGCTCATCGAGCAAACCACGAGTAAAACGATCGAGAAACGCTTCCTCGACATGCAACCTGGGGACGTGCGACAGACCTGGGCGGAAATCACACAAGCCAAGACGCTCCTTGGATGGGAACCACAAACGTCTCTGGACGAAGGAGTTCCACGATTCGTTCATTGGTATCAGGACTATTTACTCTCAAACAGACTATAAACTATGTCAAAAAAAATCGCCGTTATTGGATACGGCTACGTCGGTAAAGCGTTTGTCAATATGCTCAAGGGTCACTATCAAGTCATGGTCTATGACCCAGTTTACAATCAAAGCCATGACTACGATGGCGTCCACTTCGTCGAATCCTTCGAAGGATTTGAGGATTGCTCTTTAGCCGTCGTTTGCGTACCCACTCCTCAAGCTCCGGACGGAAGCTGTGATACATCACACGTCAGAAACTCGATCGAGAAACTGAACGTCCCTCTCATTGTCATCAAGTCTACGGTCACACCTGGAACCACAAACGAATTGCTTGCTTTGACTGGAAAACGGATCGTGTTTTCTCCGGAGTACGTTGGCGAGAGCAAGTACTACAACCCGTTCTTCAACAACAACATGAAAGAAGTTCCGTTTGTCATCGCGGGCGGGAACGACAAAGACTGCAACGACTACTTTGATCTGCTTACCCCAATCCTGGGGCCGACCAAAACCTACTTCAAAACCACGAGCCTTTCTGCCGAGGTGATCAAGTACATGGAGAACACGTACTTCGCAATCAAACTCACGTTCATCAACGAAATGTACAATATCTGCAAGGCTTTGGGTGCGGACTGGTACTCGGTGCGAGAAGGCTGGCTCTTGGATCCTCGCGTCGAGCGGATGCACACGGCTGTATTCCCCAGTGACCGCGGGTTCAAAGGGAAATGCTTGCCTAAGGACACTTTGGCTCTCGTACAGGCAGCCAAGAGCAAAGGCTACAACCCACGGTTCCTCCAGGAGATGATCGAGAACAACTCGAGTTTGGTGGAGATGAAGCAACGTGACACCTCTTCAGTACATGACTCAAACACCTAAACACAGGCTTGCAGTCTTTTTCACACACGGCGTTTCTCTCGAACTTTGGGAGAAACGCGGCATGTTTTCGCGTGAAGTGCAGTTCTATAAGGAGCTCGCCCACGAGGTCGGTGAGGTGTGGCTGTTTACCTATGGTGAACGTGACGAACAGTACCGCGACCGACTGGGACCCAACATTCGCCTGTTCCACAAGCGTTGCAAATGTCCACCCAGCCATTACGCGTTCATGATCCCATTCGTCTACCGTAAACAGCTGAAACAAGTTGATGCCATACGGATCCACCAGGTTGCCGGTGCGATCCCTACGCTCCTCACACACTGGTTCTATCGCAAACCACTCATCGTGCGCGCCGGGTTCCAGTGGTATTCTTTTTCCAAATATCAAGGAGCCTCTCGTCTGAAGCTAGCGGCCATCTCCATTATCGAACGACTCGCGTATCGCGCCGCAACCACCATCATCCACACAACACAAACAGATGCAGACTTCGTCACATCCCGTTATGGCGTGACCACAGACAAAATCCACGTCATTCCCAACTGGGTCGACACGAACCTGTTCCGACCGATGAACGTTCAGAAGCACCCACGTTCTGTTTGCTACGTTGGCCGACTCGAAGAACAAAAAAATCTCTCCGCACTCATCGAGGCGATGGATGGACTGGAGGCAACGCTCATCGTGTATGGCGAGGGCTCACTCCGACACAAACTCGAGGAACAAGCTCGTGCACTGGGTGTCGATGTCCAATTCCGCGACCGCATCGCCAACGAGAATCTTCCCACAACACTCAACGCGTGCGAAATCTTCATTCTCCCCTCGTTGTTTGAGGGAAACCCGAAGGCGCTTCTCGAGGCCATGGCTTGCGGACTGCCCGTGATTGGCACCAATGTCGAAGGGATTACCTCAATCATTCATCACAATCAAAATGGCATTCTCTGTGAGCCCAACGTTGAATCGATAAGACAAGCTATTCTTGATCTTCTTGATCAACCAGGATTGCAACAACAATTAGGCGAACACGCAAGAAACACTATTTTAGAAACTTCATCGCTGAAAAAAGCGATTGAACAAGAAAAACACATTCTTAA
>CAYIPP010000083.1:0-4170 GCA_964365355.1 uncultured Gammaproteobacteria bacterium | reverse complement strand
TTTGAAATAAGATGTACTCACAAAGTTATTCAAAAAAAACGATCATGATTCCCATTTTTGGATACAAAAATCACGAGTTTTACACTCGTGATTTTTCTTTTTCTTTATCGTCCTACACTAATTTCCGTTGTATTTTCACTTTCACATGATCGAACACGGATCACACCATCTGCATCACGTTCAAGCGTATATCCAGTTCCTTCATTTCCATCTGCTGCTCCAGCATCCCATGTGACCGCTCCTGCCGGACTGACTGGAACATCATCCAAATATTGGTCAACCAACCCGGCCAAATTCACACAGGTTGCATCTCCTGTCACTGCGGTATCACAGCTTGCATTATTGTCATCACACCCTGTTACCATCGCACCATCGACAATCATGTAAATGCTTCCCGCGGTCATACCAGCTACAGAAGCTAAGTACGTACCACTACCATCAACTTGATTCAACTTAATGGCAGACAAAATTTCTTGCACGTCATTTTGACGTACGGCATCACGAGCTTGTTGAAAACGCGTTGCTGGATCAAGAGCGACAAAAACAACCGCGACCAAGATTCCAATGATCGCAATCACGACGAGAAGTTCGACCAAGGTAAATCCTTGTTGAGAACGTAACTGTTGCATAAAAAGTTTTTAAGCCTAACGGCTATGAATAAAATTATGTTGATAGGCATAACGATACAAATGCGCACTGCGAATCGCTGCACCTATTGCCGCACCGAAAACATGAATCGCCCGTTTTGTCTGACCTTTCATATGAACAACATTTCCAAGTTGATGAAAACGTTGCTCCTTTTTAAAACGGTCATCTTCTGCCTCGACTCCAGCAAAAAGAAAAAAACCGATTCGACGTTCTTTCTGTTTAAAATATACCACAACTTCCTCAATCGTTCTATGAATAAAATCCACAGCTACTTGAGGCAGCTGAAGAGAATCTTTCGCTGTATCCTCTCGAACATAGGCTAACGTTCGTGAGAACATATTGGAACCATCAGGTTCATAGAGAGATATTGTCGCCCACGAATGACCAATATCCACAAGCCCGATCAAGGTGTTTGGATCTTTTATCTGTAACTCTTTGATTCCATGACATTGAAAAAGTCGCAATAGCGCCTTGCTATTTGCCTCCATGGCTGAGAGCTGCACTTGTTGAGGATCGCACACTGCTACCAATCCGGAAAACACCGATTGTTCAATGGCGTAAACCGTTGATCGCACCTGCTCACCTACCTTACGACCGCGAGATACTACCGTGACAGCTTGATCAAACGGAATGGGAATTTCTTGTTGTGCTCGATCGATCGATTCGTGTTCAATTTGGTCTTTTCCTTTTGACACAAAAAAAGAACATCCACTTGCGAACACACGAGATTCAGGAACTAAAAGCGTTGTATGTAGTTCATGATCTGACAACCCCTCTTTCTTTAAGCGATCACCAACAATTTTTTGCAACGTTTCTGTCTGTAGAACTTTCTCATCTTCCACAAGACCTGGTGGAAGCTGTATTTCAATCAACTTCATTACATGGCCAAAAAAACTCATCTGAGCAATACGCACATGATGATCCGAAATATCGATTCCCAATCCGGTAAAATGTTTTTGATAGAAAGACATACCTGGTTATTCAATTTCTTTCCATGAGCTGATAGAAAGTGTACTTCCACTCACTGTGACATCAGATTGAATTTTACGAGTAAATTGGTCATCTTGTGCCACAACATCAATAACACAATCTCCACAAGGTACTCCTGTTATCGTGATTGTACACTGTGTGTCACCCACCAAAAGTACACCGCCTGAATAATTCTGATCACGACTCAGTCTCAACACTGCTTCTTCTGCACAACTTTCTGCGGATAATAGCAAGCTTGAAGACACCTGTTGTGAAAAACCTGTATTCAGGTTATCCAATCCAATCAGTGTGGTTGTACTCACCACAATAAGTGCAACTGCCATCACAACAAGAAAAATTGTCAGCGCTGCGGCACCATGTTGATTCGTTTGAAGATTAATCCAAAGGAATTCGAAGCGCTGTTTGAAACGATTGTTCATACGCAAATGCTTTGGTTGCGGAATCACTCGCAATCTTCACCGTAAATTCCACTCGTATAATACCAGTGTCGTCTTCCGTTGTCAGATTTGTAAACACCAAATTGGTAATCTGAATGTCTTGAGGAGAGAGAACAACAGGATTGAATCCAGCTTCGGCCACTTGGAACTGGCCATTATCTTGAGTCAATGAAAACACAACCGGAGTTCTGTCCGGATCTATCATGTTGAGTGACAACACACCAGGATCACTTGCAAAAATTGACTCTTCAACTTGAATGGATGAAGCATGTCTTACTGCCTCAGACAAACGTTCTTCCATCAAATACGCGCTCGCAATCACTTCGGAAATCGCATAAGTCTTTGTACGAGCATTTAACATTTGCAGTAAAAAAAGCGCCAATATGGAAAGGATAACTCCAACAATAACAATATAGAGAATCATCTCGACAAGTGTGAATCCATGTGGTGTTTGTCGCATACTATTGGGAGTATCGAACGTTTATATCTTCT
The DNA here is from genome assembly GCA_964365355.1 of uncultured Gammaproteobacteria bacterium. GTDB lineage: Bacteria > Patescibacteriota > Patescibacteriia > UBA9934 > GWF2-40-263 > VGKU01. The sequence goes on along the minus strand of CAYIPP010000083.1, from coordinate 1,603 downwards.
AACACAGGTGTCGTCGAGCCGTCTCCCATCAACAAGGCCTTCCACTGAAACCAACGTTGACCCGTTGCTTCTGGATCTGTCAACACAGATTGACCCCAAACTGTGTACGTGGATTGCGCTGTTCCATCTGATCCAACCCAGGTGGCTGTTTGCAAGTTGTCTTCAGAATCAGCTGTTCGAATACGAAAGGATACAGAACCTGTCCCGGATAACGTCCATTCAATCGAATCCCAAGACACATCTGAACCGGCATCGAATGCTTGTGACGTAAAATTTCCCTCTCGCACAAAATCTGATGGAGTTGAACCTTGTCCAACAATTTTCAACTCACTGGCATTATCTTCTGTTGCTACGAATGCATAGACGCCATTAAAAAAAATTCCTTTGCCTTCAGCATCTAAATCAAATGAACTATCAAGCGTGGGATTTACTGGATCTGATATCTGATATCGTTGATAGGCTCCGTCTGTTGTATCCGTTGAAATATGAATAAACGAAGCATTTTCAAATGCAATTCCTGACACTTCTTCTGTGACATCCACACCTGCTACATACACAGGAGAACTTGGTGTACTCACATCGATCAAAACCAATTCTTGCTCATCACCATCATCTCTTCCAATCGCCAATAGTGTGTCCTGTAATGCAATTGAATGACCTATTTGACTCGCCGGAAGATTCAAAGCACCAATTTGAGACATCATCGCGGGATCTGAAACATCAAATACGGCCAGCTCTTCACTGCCAGATGAAGTTGCCGCATACACAATCGATGCATCAGCCACCAACTCGGAAAGTGTTGATCCATAGTGCACCGAACCAAGTTCTGTTGGATGTAGTGGATCAGAGATGTCCAACGCATACAATTCCGGATCGGAACTTTGCTTTCTTCCAAGATAGATTGTCGTGCCTTCACGGGCCAAAAATGTTCCATCAGCACTGCCGGATGCATTGTAATTGCCCACAACAACGGGCGATGTTTTTGTTGAAATATCAATGACCATCAATTCATCCGAATTTGCTTTTGTTGCCACATACGCATAGTTTCCATAAATCAACACATCATGAATGTCTGAATGTGTATCCAATGATCCAAGATAGGTAGGAACGGTCGGAGTGGAAATATCATAAATATAAAAATCCACGTTTGCTCCATTATTCTCCGTAGCCAAATACACATAATTTCCTTCAACCCACACAGACGATTCGTCATGATTGCCGGATAAATTTACGGAGCTGACAAGTTGTGTATCTCCCCATCCACCTGGTGAAACATGAAACACTTCCACATCGCTCTCCCAGGTGGTTGTTCCCGCATAGCCGTGCCCACCAAACACGCTTACGGATTCCGCTTGTGTACCTCCAGATAAATCACCACTATGTGTTTCAAGAAATGTGGAAAGATCGACAACCAAAAAATTTTTTGTATCATAGCGTGTTGCAGCGACAAGATAGGCTCCATTCGAATCAACCTGCAGATCATTCACGCTATTGCCCACTTCAAGCTCAGAGGCAACACTCATCGATTCAACATCTGATACATCAATTTTATAGAGCTCTCCACCTGAGCTATTGAAACTTTTACCCACATACACAAATTAAC
>CAYIPP010000082.1:0-4231 GCA_964365355.1 uncultured Gammaproteobacteria bacterium | reverse complement strand
CGTGCGAGCGGTTCAATGAGCAGATGTGTCACATCTTTTCCATAGGTTGTTGGCTTGCGTGAGCCAACAACCGCGATATGTTTTCGTGTTGGATCAGGAAGTGTGCCACGCACAAACAAGAGCGCCGGTGGATCGTACACTGTTTTTAATTGGGCAGGATATTCGGCGTCAAGGATCGTGATCGCTCTTGCATCTGTTTGCTGAAGTTGTTTGAGCTCTGAGGTGGGATCAAGATGCATGCGTTCTTGCAAAAATCGATGCACAATCTGTGGTTCGATGCCGGCTTCGATCAACGACGAAAGACTGGCTTCAAACACCTGTTGCATGGTTGGAAAACGGCGAGCGAGTTTTTGCATGCGAATCGGTCCGAATTGACGAAAACGGACAAGCGCAAGCCAGTATCCTATATCTTCACGCATACATTTTTGTGATAGTCGCGATGACTTGATCGATGATTGCCGGAAGAGCTTCTTCTTCTTTTTGTGTCCATTTTTGAAGGACAAAATCCTCCAATCCAATATCCGGATGGTTTGGTCGTCCAATTCCTATCCGAATGCGAGGAATGTTTGTTCCATTGGGAAATTGATCCAAAATAGACTGAATACCTCGGTGTCCGGCGGATGAGCCTCCCGCTTTAAAACGCACGTCTCCAAACGGTAAATCAGCGTCATCATAGATCACCAATAGATCTTGTTCGCTTAATGCTTTTTTACGACGAATTTTTTGAATAGCTCGACCGGTTGCATTCATGAATGTATGAGGTTTACATAATCGAACAGAGAGTTGCTCAAGAGCGCCTTCGGCAAGTTCTGCCTCCATAGCAGGTTTGAGTCGCAGTTTTAGACCATAACGTTTTGCTATCTCATCAATCACGAAAAAACCAATGTTGTGTCGAGTATGTTGATAGACAATGCCTGGATTTCCAAGACCGATCAGCGTAAGGATCATAGAAGAACGAGTTAAGATGAAACAGAACGGGCTGTGCGAACATGCAGTCGGATTGGAGTTCCTTGAAGTTTGAAACGGGTAGACAGTCTGTTCACAAGAAAACGCAGATAACTTTCACTGATCGTACTGATGCGTTTGGCTTTGACGATGAGATCAAACGTTGGCGGAGTAATGTTGGTTTGTTTCATGCCAAGAATTTTTGGTGGGAGAGATCCTTTTCCTGCGGATGGTTTATGCGCTTGCATGGAAGAATCAAGAAAGAGATCTAGTTCTGCTTGTTCAATCCAACGCGTACGATTCAATTGAACTGTGTTGATCATGTCATAAATTGTCTTGACTCGTTGTTTTTTTAACGCGGAAACAAACAAGACTGGAGCAATTTGAAGAAAAGGAATGTGTGCGGCAATGTATTCTCGATAGCGATTCATCGTTGTGGTGGTTTTGTCTTCAACCAGATCCCATTTATTGGTTACCAGAATGACGCCTGAGCCTGAATCTTTGACAAAACCGGCGAGTGTTTTTTCTTGATTGCCAATCGGTTCGGATGCATCAATGACAAACAATGTGACATCGGCTCCGCGAACGATCTGTGCATTTTGACGAACAGCGGCAGCTTCGAGTCCTCCTGCTTTTCGAACTTTTCCTGATTTACGCATTCCAGCGGTGTCTATAAACAGATAGGTTTGATCACCGACTTCAATCAGTGTGTCATTTGGTTCTCGCGTGGTGTGTGGTGTTGGACTCGTAATAAAACGTTGTTCTCCAAGCATGGCATTGAGTAAAGATGATTTCCCCACGTTTGGTTTTCCAATAACGGCTACACGAATAGGTTTGAGATGAATCTCATCAACAGGAGGTCGCTTGTGTTCAATTAATGTGTCATAGACAAGGTCGAGCAAGTCTCCGACACCAGAACCACGCAATGCCGAAATAGGAATCACCGTTTCAAGACCTTGGAGATTCCAACTATGACTTTCTGCGAGCGAACGTTCCGCAGAAGATTCTGCTTTGTTGGCGACAACAATGACAGGCACTGTTGATTTTTTGAGTGTGCGAGCGAGAGCTTGCTCCTGTGGAAGAATTCCTACTTTTGTATCTACAATAAATAAAATCAAATCCGCTTGTTTCATGGCGATGTATGCTTGTTCTTTCGTTTGTTTCTCGATTTCATCTGTTGCGACCACATCAAGTCCACCGGTGTCAACAATGTTCACGACTTTTCCACGCCAAAAACATTCACCTTCGTTGCGATCGCGTGTGGTTCCCGCAACAGTTGACACAAGAGCTTTTTTTCGTTCGAGAAGTCGATTAAACAACGTCGATTTACCGACGTTGGTTCGACCAACAAGCGCGATGCGTGGAATACGTATGTTGTTCATACAAGTAAATGCTTTCGCATTGTAACGGTTTTATGCGGTAAAGAAAAACACGGAACGTCCCGTGATGCTAGTACAAGCCTCACTCATACAGGATTTGAAAGAATTTGTATAGAGACCGTTGAAAAAAAGATAGAAAAAAAAACGAAATTGCGTTTGCAATTGATTTACAATGCAGCTAAAATGACTGATGAAATATGGAGAAACCGCAGATTGATTTTCTGAAACAAAAATATGAACTGTATGAGGCGAAAAAGAATCACCTTCTTTTTTTTCGCCGTATCTTTGTTGTGGTTCTTGTGTGTGGAGCCATGGTTGGAAGTTTATTTTCGTATCATGTGATGACAACCGGAAATAGCCAGGGAACATTCCCTAAACTCTCGCTTATTTCGACGATCCGCAATTTTGTGGATGGAAATACGTTGGATGGAGAAGCTCAAGATCGAGTGAATATTTTGCTTATGGGAATTGGTGGTGAAGGGCACGAAGGTCCACAACTGACTGATACAATAATCTTTGCGAGTTATCAACCATCTTCCGGAAAGATCGGACTCATGTCATTACCACGCGATATGACGGTTCCGATTCCGGGCTATGGATATCGAAAAGTCAATGCGGCAAATGCTTATGGTGAAATGGAAGAAACAGGAAATGGACCTCAACTCGCATCGAGTGTGATCGGAAGTGTTCTTGATGAAGAGGTGCATTATTATGTGCGTGTCGATTTCAGTGGGTTTGTTGATTTGATTGATGACATCGGTGGAATTGATGTGTATGTAGATCGTGGGTTTACCGATCCAACCTATCCATCTTTAGGCAAAGAAGATGCGACCTGCGGTTTTGTGGAAGAAGAGCCTGTTGTGGAACAAACGGCTGTGGAGATGAGTGATGTGGAAGTTGACACTGAAACAACAGACGTCGGTGATGTATCACAACCTGTTGATTATTCTTGTCGATACGAAGTGTTGACATTTCAAGAAGGTTGGACACATCTTGATGGAAGTACCGCATTACAATTTGTGCGATCTCGACATGGAACCAATGGAGAAGGTTCAGATTTTGCGCGTTCAGCACGACAACAAAAAGTGTTACTTGCCGTCAAAGATAAAGTGTTTTCTGTTTCAACATTTTTGAATCCATCACGATTGAATAACATCTTAAAAACATTGCAAAAAAATATTGCAACCAATCTTGAGGTTTCTGAAATACTCCGACTGGCACGTGTGGTGAAGGATTTGGGAGAAGATGGAATGACACATCATGTGATTGATGCATCCGAATTTTCACCTTTGTATGCGACAACGCTTAATGGGGCATTTGTGTTGCTTCCAAAAAATGATGATTGGAAACCTTTGCAACAAATTGCGCATCAGATTTTTTTGGTCAATCCGGATCAAACACGTTTTGCAGGGCTGTCTGGTGTTGGCGAAAAACCCAAATTTGGCGAAGTTGAAATTCAAAACGGAACCAATGTGACGGGTTTGGCATTTCGCACATCACAACTTCTTGATGGTCAGGGATTTGATGTGATAAAGGTGGGGAATGCCCAATCTCGTGAGTATACGCATACGGTGATTTATGATTTAACCAACGGTGCTCGTGTGGAAGAGCTTAAAGCATTGCGAGATTTTTTGCAGGCAGATGTGACGTTGTCCGCAACGGGTTGGATGGTCAGTGGTGAGGTGATTCCAAAAGGAATTTCTGTCACAAGTGATGAATATCAAAAATTAGCAACAGAATCGAATATTGATTTTCTGGTGATTCTGGGAGAGAATTTTTCTGGATTTGTAAGAAATTAAGGTGATATTGAATTTTTCACTCGTTTAGGTTAGTCTCTGGTTAGTTGGAGATAGTATAAGGACGTTTAGCTCAGCTGGTTAGAGCGTTGCATTCACATTGCAAAGGTC
>CAYIPP010000081.1:0-4261 GCA_964365355.1 uncultured Gammaproteobacteria bacterium | reverse complement strand
CAACGGTCTCCCTACAAGGCTTAATACATTAATCTTCGCATGCTACAATTCTTTCATATGAAAATATCAATTTTTGTCACGCGTGACATTCCTGATGAAGGAATCAAGATGTTAAAAAAAGATAAACGCGTAAAGGTTGAAATCTACGAAAAAGATCAAAAAATTCCACGCAAGGAGTTAGTAAAACGTGTAAAAGGAAAAGACATCATTCTTTCGATTCTCACAGAAAAAATTGATAGAGAACTGTTCGATGCCACAGGACCACAACTCAAGATGATCTGTAATTATGCTGTTGGATTTGATAATGTCGATGTGGATGAAGCTAAAAAACGAGGCATTGTTGTCACCAATACTCCGGGAGATTCGATTTCAGAATCTGTAGCCGAACATACGATTGCACTCATGTTTGCACTTGCGCATCGTATTTGTGAAGGTGATCGTTTTACGCGTGCAGGCAAGTATACATCCTGGGGGCCAAAACTATTATTAGGAACCGATTTTATCAACAAAACAGTGGGGGTGATCGGAACAGGTCGAATCGGTTCAGGAGTGGTACAACGTCTTCATGACGGATTTCACATGAACATCGTTTACTCAGATGTCAAACGCAATGAAGAACTCGAAGCTCAAACAGGTGCAAAACATCGCACACTTGAACAATTGTTAAAAGAATCTGATTTTGTTTCTTTACATGTTCCACTTCTTCCTTCAACCAAACACCTCATCAGCACAAAACAATTGCGCCTCATGAAAAAAACTGCGTATATCATCAATACATCACGTGGACCTATTATTGATGAAAAGGCATTACTGAAAGCGTTGATCGAAAAACACATTGCAGGAGCAGGTCTGGATGTCTATGAATGTGAACCTCTTGTTGATTGTGACCCGAAAGATAAATTAGAACTTCGAAAAATGGAAAATGTTGTTCTCACACCACACACAGCATCCGCGACTATCGAGGCACGACAACAAATGAGTCGTGTTGCCGCTGAAAATATTCTGGCCTTTATTTCAAACAAAAAACCACCGCACGCGGTGACGTAAATGTTCTGGTGGTGTACTCGGGTTGAGAACTATCCGAGGGTTATTCTAAGGGGTTTTCGCGTAATCTGTCCATGGGCGATTTTAAGGTATGCGGGTCGTGGTTTGAATGGTGAGACCTCTACAAAACTCACGTTCATTCTATCATTACGAACGAGCGTTTACCAATGAGTGAAGCGATCTCTTTGTTTTTCAAGAAAGAGAGATTGCCACGTCGCTCTTTGATAACCTTGAGCTCCTCGCAATGACGTGTGAGAGAGTTTTGCAGAGATCTCTATAGTAATCGTGTCAAAAAAGAAGGAGAAACATTCCACTTTCGACCATCAGTCGTGCGAATACTCGCGGTCTTTATATTAAGTTTAACGATGACTCCCGTGATATATCGCCCATTATATTGAAAAGAAACTTTATCCATGAGATTAAATTTCGCCAAATTTTTTAAGTGGTGAGCTTTATGATAGAGCCTTAATCGTTCAACAACCATGTTATTGAGCAAATGCAAATCATCTTCGCTCAGTCGATTGAGAAAATGTTCAAATTCATCAAGTATTTCTGGGATGAGTGGATCTGGCATGCTATAAATAGGATTCCTCACTATAAAGACGACATGATAATTGTCACATAAAGGTAACTTATTGCCAATACTAAAGTCAATATTCTATTTTGTGCATGCCTCATCAAATATTCGGACCAGAAAGATACTGTCAAAGGTCATTTTTTAGTAACTACTCAGCACCCTAGAAACTTCGCTCAATAAAGCGAAAATATTTTTGGAAAAAATGGGCTCGAAAATATAATTTTGGCTGTATTGAGAGAAAATCACTGTCAATGGGGCTGAGTAGTTACATTTTTTAGTTGTCTAGTTAAGAACAATTTCTTACGCCAAGTCTGAAGTTATGCACATGTCGATTGGTAATCAACCAATAATCGTCTAATCTATATTCACTATGTCTGAGATGATTTGTATGGAGTTTAAGCCAAAGGAATTACGTACATTAGTGCACGTATTCATGCTGAGTAAAATTATCATTGATGCACAATGGGACGACCCTGAAGAAAAGAAATTCATGAAAAAATTCACAAAGCTCGCCAAACGAATTTGCGATAAAGCTGATGAGGAGGGTTTAGATGTCGAGTATGATTTTGACGTTGTTTTCTGCAAAATGCGGTATGACATGGAAGCAATGTTCACGAGTCTGGCTCGTTATCTTGCCGTCGAGGATTGCCGGCGTTTGTATGGTGAAGATTTTGGACGCTCGGCAAATCCCGATGAGCTTACCGAGAAAGTCATCCCACTTATTGAAAAATATAACCAGGAATTCGAGAATCACGGCTTGAGGCGTTTCGCTATTGTGACGGATACAGCAAGAAACGAGGCGGTTGTCTGGCGAAATCAGCCATGTTCGTGCGGAAGCGGGAAAAAGTACAAAAAGTGTCATGGAGTTTAGGTAATACCAAGGTGGTTAATTTCCTACCGTTTTTTTGTAGACAGCTCGAAGGTCGAAAGCGATAAAACGACTCATTTGTTGAGCGTTTCATCTTGAGGACAATGCCCCATCGGTCACCCCACCTACATGAGGTAAGTGAGTTGCATAATAAAGCATTTTCCACGGTTTAAACTTATTGGTATGAACTGATTTGCCTTTGTTGTGATCATCTAACCTTCCTTCGATATTTTCAGAAAAACCAGTATAGAACTGTTTTGGAAAATTGATACTTTGGATTATGTAAACATAGAACATGTTTTTGTAATTGATGGCCGTGCCATTCGTGGATCACACGTAAATCCTGTGGAGAGACTTGGATTAACCATAAATTTTCGATACACGAAACAAGAAAAACTTCTTGTCAGAGACACCTCGTAACAGAGCTCTGAAACCTTTCAGTTTAGCATTGAAAGACTCAGCAGATGCGTTAGTGGAGCGGTCTGGAAAATAGTTGAGGATCGTTTCAATATGATCTTCCAGATAGTGTGCAGTAGTTTTAAATGAGTCGTAGCATGTCTGTTCAACTTTCTTAAACCAAGCTTTGAATCGACGACCTGCTTCTTCTCGAGTCTTTGATGTTTCGTAAATACCTCGAAAATACATCGTGAGGGTGTAAGCTTTTTCAAGCTCAGGATACAGCTCAAACAAAACAACCGCACGTTGTTTTTGTGTGGATGTCCATTTGTTCTGTGGTTTGAATAATATGTACCGACTTCTGGCAAGGAGTTGTTTTTTTGTATCTCCATTTTGATAGACCTCCGGTGTGTAACGTTTATCTTTTTGTTTAGCTTGCTTGACTGCTTTGTTCTCTTCTTCAATCGCTTTCCAACGCAGTGAGACTCTCATTTGTTGCAGTGCCTCACTCACAAGTTGCTGCACATGGAAACGGTCAGTCGTGAGTCTGGCGTTTGGAAACGACACAAGCACGGCATGCTCCATGGATGGTGAGAAGTCGAGAGTAACCTCTTTAACCTGTAAGCGAGTATGTTTAGATATTTTGTTGAAAACATGGGTAATTTCTTTTGCTTTTGTACCCTCAACCATTGCAACCAAAGATCCTTTTGCGCCCTTACCTGCTTTGTTTGTGAGTACACTATAAAGCTCGCCGTTTGAGATACTCGTCTCATCCAAGGAGAGATGTGTGCCTATGTTGTTTTCAAACACAAGCCACTTGTCGGCATGGTCTTTTTGGTTCCAAGTATGAAAGTCGCTCAAGTGATCTTTGTATTGACGTTCAAACAGTTTTGGATCCAGACCATACGATTCAGCAATACTCGTCAAAGAGCTCGCGCGTATCTCTGCTTGCTTCTTTTAAAAAAGAAGCAAATGCTTTTTCTAATTGCGTACCCGAGGCACATAGTTGGATGTCTCGAGTGAGCAGTTCTTTCTCACCTTCTATCTTCCAGCGTCTGCGACGGAACACAAGTGAAGATCGTTTCCCTCGAATGGGAAAATCCGTAATGGTGATGTCATAAAATCCTTTTGAGGATACATGACAACCTTTATGCTCTGGACGCAGTGGGGGAATATTTTTTTCTTCCAAGACGAGTTTAATACCACTGTCTGTGTGTGCCCCTTCAACAACATCGAACCACTCTAAAGTTCCCACCGATAAAAATAAGGCTAACACTGAGGCATGAATAGAGACTGTTTGGTTCATAAAAATGAAGTAAAAACAATAAGAGATATCCATACTAGAATTTTGGGCATTCACCCCTAACCCCCACGGT
>CAYIPP010000080.1:0-4266 GCA_964365355.1 uncultured Gammaproteobacteria bacterium | reverse complement strand
GTACAATAGGTTTTTCCGTTCACCGTGCATGGTCGTGCAGTTGTTTTGATTTCGCCTGGAATCAACTTCACTGTTCCTCCTGCCGGTGTCGCCGGTTCTCCATCCACACATCGCGCATTGAACACTTGTCCGTAGGCATGTGCAGACTCTTGGGTTTGATACATTTTTTCACATCCAACAACTTGTTCCGAACACAATTTTGAAAATTGGTACAACGAATAATTTTTGTTATTTTGATCTGTATAAGCTTCGCATCCAAGATAATACTGCGGAGCGGCAACACCATTTGGCGCCATGTCACAGGTTGATGGAACGACCCAAGAATTCTTGATCAAGGTGATATTCTCTTCGACTTGTTTCAGTGAAATATTATCAAGATAGAACGTTTGTTGGACATCCGTTTCAAAGTATAAAATCGTATTCAACGTATTTATCATCTCTTGTGAATCGAATGGACCTAATGAATACACGTTCCAACTTCCATTCAGTTGCAATCCGGGTGATTGTGTGAGTGTGTAGATCGTGGTACCAAACGGTTGGCTAAAGCTAAGACTCTCAAATCCCACAGACAATTTTCCGGAACCTTTTGCCCAAAATTGAACAATCCAGGTCGATCCTTTGACAATTTTATTGTTCAGTAATCCACAACGGTTTTCTCCTTGCGCCACAACACAATCCGGTGAAATTTCACATCCTGCAGGAGTGATCTTGCTTGGACTTACACAAGTTGTTGGGTTTGCTGAATCATAAACTGTTAGAGACCCTGAGACAGAATTAAATTTCACCTTGGTAGCGACCCCACCTGAGTTCCCGACAACTGCAGTGACACGCAACGAATGACCATCTGTAGCAATCGATTCGTTGCTAATCAACAGTGACGGCATTGTACTACTAGTACTATACGGCATGTACCCATCGTAGGAACCGGTTTCAAATGTTTCGTTAACGAGTGTGACGGAATTGCGACCGGCCCCGCCGGTATACGATCGACATCCATTAGCTTGCTCAGAACACACCTTACTTTCGCTTGTTAAGCCAAAATAACGACAGAACCCAACTGTAGTATCCCAATATCCACCAGATGCCGAACAATCTGTTGCTTCTGACACATCTTTGCGATACGGCTTACATGCATCACTGACCGTGACGGTTTTTGGAAATTCCCGATAATGCACAAACCCATTGGCATCGTAAAATTCACGACAATCCGGATTGTTTAAAATATCTTCATGGTTATTACAGGTTGTAGAATTAGCAAAATCATTTGAATCATCTATACACACGAGGGTATCTGGAGACGTCACGTCCCATTTTGTACACGGCGCCTTTCCAATCTGTTGTTCAATCTCAGGTGCCCCTCCTGGGTTTGACCATTGAATGTCTATCTGTGCGGTATTATTCAAATTCGACTCCAATAAATTCCACGACTGCAACTGGTATCCGGTGTTATCTGATCCCTCCCAGGTGTAAAACGTTGCTTCTTGTTTTGTCTCATCTGTCGAACTTGTCATTTGCGAAGTCACGCACGCTCGCAGATCTGTATAATATTCGACTTGTTCCCCACCTTCAGTGGACGCGCTCAAGTTGGTAAAACTATCACACCCAATGTCTTGTGCAGAACAGGAAACAGCCTGAGTTGGAATAATGTATTCAAATTTTTCCGTTTCATACTTTGTCGGCTCCTGTTTAAACGCATCATACCCAACACATTCAGCCGGACAGACGTCAAGCGGGCTTGCAATAGCCGGAAGTAACGGATCTCCATCTTGTGGAGTATACAAATTACATCCACCATCTTGTGCCTGGCACATTTGTGCATATTGCGCACAGGAAGCCGGATCATTGGGTAAACCGCTACAATGCATGTACTCTGGAGCAATTTTTATATAATTTGCCGACGCAGTTTCTTTGACAAGCCCCTCAACGAACTCACTCATGAGTTCGTTTGGTTCAAGTTGTACGGCGTCAAATTGAACGTTTTGCTTTGCTTGTAAACTCAAACGTATCGAGCTGGCTGATGGTGGCAAACCAAAGGAACAAGAAAATCGTTTCCAATCTTTGGAGACAGACACGGAGGAATACACGATATTTGCAACAATCTCACATCCATCTCCAAGCGCTTTATACCCAGACAAGGGAACAGTTTTCCCTTCTTGATCGATGACAAGAATCGTCACACTAGCTGATTGCGATGAGGAAACATCCGAGCTGGCATAGTAACTCAGAGTATACGATTGATTTGGTTGCACGAGGACATATTGTGCAAGTTTGCCAGTGGAAGAAGAAAACGTCACGTATTGTGCGCCGTGAACAGCCGATTGTGTGTTATCCAAACTCACCTGTGCTGAACCTTCCGGAAACCAACCATCCGGCATCCCGTCTTTTTCCTCATCATCTTCAAAACTTGGATTGCGCAGGATATTCAACAAAGAGGTTTGTGCAGGATAGAGTTCTGCACATCCTGCGTCTGATGCTGAACAAAATTGAGCTGATCGATTCAGATACATGCGTTCTTGATAGGTATAGGTTTTTGGAGTTGAATAATACGAAATTGGTGACACCACACTTCCGTCTGCTTTTGTATATTTCCAATCATTGGCCCGATCGCTGGAGTCGTACACCCCGGAATTTAACCAATCAAATCCATTATCCCCGTTTGGATCTTTTACCACTCGATACCACAGACATCCGGCATTGGATTGTCCGCATACACTGTAATCAACTGTGTTGATAATAAAATCATATTGCGTATTGGATGTTGTGCTTTGCAATGCCAAACATCCGGCATACTGTTCTTGACATTCATCCCCCTTAAATCTCCACACGTTTTTTTCTTTGATACAATAGCCAAACCCATCCTCACATTCACCTTTGCTATTTTCCCCCAAACAACTCTGCGTATCAGCACAGACTCCTTGTCTTCCTTCACTGAATCGTGTTAAACGAATTTCACCATTCACGGTTGCACGACATTGCATTTCAGGATATTTCAACACCCAATTAGGATCAACAAGATGACAAAACGGATGTTGTGCATCAATGGTTCCTTGCGCATTACAATTATTGAATTCATTGATCACTTCTTGCAGAGATTTTGGTTGAGATACACTATTACGCATCGCGGCCAATTCCCATCCAATCGGCACAATACGAGCTTTTCGCAGTTTCACCAAATTGGCATAACAAAATCCGTACGTATAGCAAAGTGGGTCTTGATTATTGGTTAATTTTAAGGGAGAAATAAGTGACCAATTTCCATTGATCATTCCTTCATCAATCGCCTCTTGCACTGTGATAGGCACTCCGGAATTTCCTCGCGAAATCGCGGCAAGGAAATTGGAATCCAGGACACAATTATTGATATTTCGGTTTGCAACTCCTTGTGCAGGACAGATGACAAAATCCCCAACAGCATTATAATCTGCTGTCGCAAACGGTATGGGGGCAAATACTTGAGAAAAGATCTCCGGATCCTGACCAGTGACTGACAAGGCTTCAACATTAAAAGGATCCGGATCATCACTACTAAGCAGGTCAAAGAGTCCTGTGTATATTTTTTTAAACAGTTGAGAAAGCAGTGTATTGGTAAATGTGGACGCCGCTGTCATGGCCAACCATCCGGCTTCTTGCTCGGCAGAAAGAAGATCTTCCGCTTTCAACTGAGTTGTTTCACCTGTGACAACTTTTTTTAAATTCTCAAAAAAATCATCTTCAACAGCTTTATGTGGTGTTTTTATAGTTCTTGTCACAGCATCCTCCACGTTTCTCAGATGTTGTGTTTGTCGTTCTTCTGCTTCGAATTTTTTGTGCTCTTCAACAGATATATTGACTTTAAAGTTAAATTCAATAGCGGCACTCAATTCATTTTTCCCAGGCTGAAGTGATTCAGCAAATTTTCCGAGAATTGCCGCACTCGCTTTATCAGGATCGTCGAAGGTATTGACGACATCCATGCCAAAACTCTCCCAATTATTGATAAATTCCATGATGTCGCAACGAGGAGGCGGTGGTTGATATTTTTGTGTGATGCCCATCGCCAAACTCAAACTTGGCCAACCAGGACTCAAACACGTGTCAAGATTGGTTCCAAGTCCGGTATTCAACGTTTCACTCAAGGTTGCCACGGCTTCTCCCGCTAATTCTAATCCAAACTGAGCAAATCCTTCACCTGCTGATTTTTCTTAATATAATGACCCTTGAGCCGGCGCTCCTTTTGCTACAAGTAAGGCCGCTTCATACGCCACACGGTTTACAACAAATTGTTCG
>CAYIPP010000079.1:0-4396 GCA_964365355.1 uncultured Gammaproteobacteria bacterium | reverse complement strand
AAAAATAGTTTAATGATGTTTCCACCATAAACCCATGCAAATATTCACGAGGAACCCCCTCGAACACTTCTCGTCGCATCGCACGTTCTCCACTAATCAATGGAAGATGGTGAGAAAGTCGAGTGAATATTTGTCCACGATCTCGAATTCCTACGTTCATCGCCCGCGCACCGTTTACAACCGGAAGAATTAAACGCTCAATATGATCCTTTGTTAACCCAATCAAATCCGCGTCAAAAAAAACAAGGATCTGGGAATGCGTATGTGCAACGGCATATTGCATTGCTTCCCCCTTTCCACGATTGCGTGATAATTGATGAACCCGAGCGCCAGCCTCTTCTGCGAGGCGTGCTGTGTGATCTGTTGAGCCATCAGATACCACAAACACTTCATCGATCAAATCCGACACAACAAGTGGATGAATAACCTGAGTGATTGTAGCCTCTTCATTATACGCAGGAATAATCGCCGTAACAGTTGGTCTATTCATACAAAATACAGTCGAACAAGATGTTCTAATTCTCGTCCCTCACGTTCAAGCACGCGTGCGCGTTCATCTCCCAAAAATCCTCGATGTTGAAGCGAATCCAATGTACGAGAAAAATAGGTTAAACAGATTCGCATCGCTGGCGATTCATGCGAGTCAACAGCGAGATCCGTTTCGTGTGCATCCATAAACATACAAGCAAGTTTGATGGGAATCATCAAGACATTCACATGAGCTCTAAACACATCTTCGTCCTTGAATCCAACATCAACATACTGTTCTGTCGTAAAAGCATAAACGCGCTTTGTCCAAAGGTAGACCTGCTCATACAACGGATCACGTAGAGCATGCGCGCGTAAAACATCTTTTAGAGAACCATAATTTTCTCCTTCAGTATCAATGGATGTGTCCTGATATAATTCAAGTAAATCATGTAGGTGATCAGAAGATGGTTCTTCTTCGAACCACTCTTCTGTTTGCATCTGTTCACCCAACACACGATCTTCCATCGCAGAAAACGGCACACCGGTGTCATGTGTACCTTTCTGAAATAAGGAATCAACTTCTTCTTCCAACAAATCCAGTTCATCGCGTTGAAACATCCAGGGATTATCTGAGAGATACGTCATACAATAGGTCTTCAAGTCTCTTGAGATTTCCTTTTGCTTGATCAAATTTTGTTCGCAAATATCCAGTTGCATCCAGTTCCAACATAAACTCAATAATGTGTTCAACCGTGTCTCGCGCATGAACAACGCGATCTTTTTTTCCTTGTGTGACTTGTCGAACCGTATACCGCACGATTTCTCCGGTCGCATCGGCAAGTCCGGCCAAATACACCATCGGATCCATGGCACGCGCTTCAATCGCTCCAATCGTACCTGTCTGAACATAGTGCAAAAACAATAACGCTTCTGCATATTCTTCCAAAGCCGCTCGGTGCGCACCTTCATAACGCAAACTTGCCACGTTCTTCATCGAGTTCTCTGCTGTTGCAAACAACAGAGCTGCTTGCTCCAACAGAATGATTGTTTGTTTTTCATCATCGCGATGCAAAGCAAAAATCGCTCGTTTACTCCATGAAAGAGCTTCATTAGAAAGCGCGATAATTTCGCGTCGAGTCTGGGCAAACGCACGATGTTGCGTACGAATTTTTGAAAAAACTTTTTTCATATTCATCACAGAGATAAACGCTTATTTTGTTTATACATAAACCATCCTTTCACAAGTTCAATCACCACAAGTTTCATCGTCCCCATCATAAGCAACAATCCCCAATCAGACAAGCGTAACGGCGTAAGAGAAAATACGGATTGAAAAAACGGATGGACAAGTGCAAGAGCCATCAGAGCAAATCCAATCACCACACCTGCCACCAACCAAAGGTTTGAAAATGGATTGATGCGAAATATGGTCTTACGAAAACTCTTCACGGCAAAAATATAAAGCAACGAATCAATCCCGATCGCGGCAAACATCAGAGAACGTACATGACCAATATCCGGAATCGTGGCTAAAAGCCATACATAGAAACCAAACAGGACAAAATCCGTCACAAGACCAATCGTGAAAATAATTGTCATCATTTGATGATTCAACACAGACTCCTGCCGAGGTCGCGGAGGTAGTTGCATCACATCTTTTTCTCCTGGTTCAAGTGTGAGACCTATATTTGGCAAACTATCAGCCACAAGATTGATCCAAAGAATTTGAACCGGCAAAATTGGCACAGGCAGACCAAACAACATAGCACCTGCAATGAGAATAATCTCTGTGAAGCTATCCGCCAGAAGATAGACTGTGGATTTGCGGATATTATCAAACATGACTCTTCCTTGCTCAATAGCTGCTGTTATTGTAGAAAAACTATTATCAAGTAACACTAAATCCGCCACTTGTTTAGCAACTTCTGTTCCGGATCCAAGTGCAATGCCGATATCTGCAGCTTTTAACGCAGGAGCATCATTCACGCCATCTCCAGTCATGGCCACAACTTCACCCCGCTCTTGCCAAGCACGCACAATGCGAATTTTATGTCTCGGTTCAACACGAGCAAAAATACGAACGCGTGAAATACGTCGTGCCAATTCATCATCACTCCAATTATCCAGTTCAGATCCAAGAATCACCTGTTCTGAACTCACATGCATCCCCGCTTCTTTGGCAATCGTTTGTGCAGTGTGTGGATGATCTCCTGTCACAATGACGGTTCGAATCCCTGCGTTTCGTGCTGACAAAATCTGATCGGCAACATCAGGACGTAAAGGATCTTGTAACACCGCTA
Source organism: uncultured Gammaproteobacteria bacterium (assembly GCA_964365355.1). Taxonomy (GTDB): domain Bacteria; phylum Patescibacteriota; class Patescibacteriia; order UBA9934; family GWF2-40-263; genus VGKU01. Next base: position 1,625 of record CAYIPP010000079.1, on the reverse strand, counting down.
AACCAAGGAACCGAAATCCGAACAAATCTTTTTCACTTAATTCTTCTCGTTTACTCCGTACTATTTTTTGTGCCACTGCAATCAAACGTAAACCCTGATTGGTCAAGGTTGCCTCTTGGAATTTTACAAACGCTAAATCCTTCTTCGTAAATTGACAAGCGGAAAATACGTTACGCGGCGCTCCAATCATCACCAATCTAAAAGCGCCATCGGAAACAAATTCTGTCAGTCGATACTTGCTCTCTGAGTTAAACGGTCTATCTGCCAACAGAGGAAATGTTGTTCGTACCTGTTCTGCATCAATACCAACTTCAAGAGCAAATGAAAAAAGTGCACGCTCAGTCGCACTTCCATGAAGAACCGACCCTGTTTTACTCTCCGCTTGTCTGGCATCATTGCACAAGACCAATGATTCTAAAAAATGTTGTACATCACCTCGATGGGTTAGTCCACGCAAAGCGTTTCTATCAAATGTCTGTTCTGTGGTTACCACGGAAACTACCTGCATGTTTCCTTCTGTGATCGTGCCGGTTTTATCAGAACAAATCACCGATACACTTCCAAGTGTTTCCGCAGCAACCAAATGTCGTACAAGCGCATGATGCTTCAAAATGCGTTGCATACCAATGGCAAGAATAATCGTCACCGCAACCATGAGCCCTTCTGGAATTGCCGCCACGACAAGCGCCACTGACATTTCAAACATTTCACCCACTCCACGTCCAACCAGTACCCCGAACATAAAGAGTGCAACAACCAAAAACACAACGAACACACCTATCCAACGTGCTAAGTGACCGAGTTGTTTTTGAAGAGGAGTTTGCCGTTGAGATGTCGAAGAAAGCAGTTCAGCAATGTGACCAATTTCTGTTTGCTGACCAATGGCTGTCACCACAGCCAAACCGTGTCCTCCAACTATCACCGTGCCTGCAAAAACCATATTTGATCGCTCGGCCAATAGTGTCCCCTTTGCTCGTTGCCCAACGTTTTTTGTCACCGGCAACGACTCTCCGGTGAGAGTGGCTTCGTTTGCTTGTAATTGAAAAGATTCAATCAAACGAGCATCGGCTGTAACTTGTTCACCCGTTTGTACTAACAACAGATCGCCGGTTACAAGCTCTTGCGCAGAAATTTCTACCGTGTGCCCATTGCGACGGACCAACGCGAGTGGTTGGATAAACGTTTGCAAATGAATAAACGCTCGACTCGCTTTCAATTCCTGAACAAATCCGATGAGTGTGTTCACACCAACCGCAGCCAAAATCACTGCCATATCAACAAAATCCTGCAACACACCGCTTACGAACATGGCGATCAACAAGACAACAATGAGTGGATTTAAAAACTGGTGAAACAAAATCTTCCGCCACGGGTCAGGTATTTCTTTTGGAAGCCTATTTGGTCCTTCTTGGGATTGCCGTTTTTTTACTTCTGACTCGTTCAATCCGTTCGTAGAAGAACGAACAAGTTCCAAAATATGCTTTTCAGATTGTGTATACCAAAGAACCGATGAAGCCATAGATTATGTTAGTTTAGCATACCTGCGATGATTCCTTATAAGGTGAGGGGGTCAGGTAGTTTATTTTGGGAATTTTTAACAAAAATAAACAACCTCACCCCAAAAA
>CAYIPP010000078.1:0-4465 GCA_964365355.1 uncultured Gammaproteobacteria bacterium | reverse complement strand
AGATGGCTTCGTGTCTTTGCCGATCCTATTGGCGTGGGCACTCGACAATTTATTGGTCAACAAAATAATCCAAACTCTGTCTTTCCTACCTTTGATTGGTCTCTTCCAGAAATTGGTGACTATGCACTGTCTGCTGAAGGACAAACAACGTCCGGACAGATGGTAAAAACTTCTGGTGTGATTATTCACATTTTTCCAGCTCAATCCACACAAGAGTCTCCAATCGAAAATGAGAACGAATTGTTCATTCCAACAAATCCGCTCATTCTTTTCTAGTACATCACATTCTTACTGTCTGATTGGCATCAAGACGTATCGATAAGCCTCTCTAGAGCCCTCTGGGGTCATCAAGCAAGGATTTGCGGCATCTATCATCTCAAAGCGAATTCTCTCACTAGAAATCGCTTGTAGACCATCGAGTAAGTATCGATAATTCACCGAGACGGTATTTTCTTTTCCCTGAGCTTCGATCTTACAAGAACTTGTATTTTGTCCGCGAGTAGCATCTGTTGATTGAACATGTAATTCTCCCGCTTCAGGAGAAAATTGTAATGTAATATCGAACAACCCAGTTTTTGAAAACAAACTCGCCGCTTTTACCGCTTTCATAAAGTCATCACGATCCACAATCGATGTTGTGACAAATTCTTTAGGAATAATCTGTTCATAATCAGGATATTGTTCGTCAATGACTCGTGAAATCAGTTCAACAGGACCATAGACGAATACGGCTTGATTTTGAGAAATGTGTAATGTGATTGCTGAAGGAAGTTCAACTTCATCTTTAAAAACAGAAAGAATTCTACTAACTTCAGCTAAGGTTTTTACCGGAATCACCACCTGATATTCTTGATCAATTAATTCAACAATTGGCATTGTCACTTCGGAAAGCCTATAAGAATCTGTTGAAACAAGACGTAATCGACCTTCCCCTTGAGACGGATAGAACTTTAAACAAACACCTGTGAGTTCCGGACGGGATTCATTTGAAGCAACCGAAAAAACTACCTGTCCAAGAGATCGTTTAAATTCATCAACGGGAATTTGGAATATTTTTTGTCCTTCTACTCGTGGAACAAGTGGAAACTCAGATGCGGAAAGTCCATTGATCTTTGTTTTATAGTTTCCACATTCCACTCGAATATTCTCCTGATCAACACCTATGTGAATTGTTTCATTTGGAAGAAGGCTCACGTAATCATAAAATAATTTTGATGGGATTGTGTGTTCTCCAGGTTCATCTACCTTTCCTCGTACAGTGCAATTTACTGCGATCTCTAAGTTGGTTGTGGTAAAACGAATAGAACCTCCTTCTGCTTTCATCAGGACATTTTGTAGGATTGGTAAATGAACATTTTTTGTCATTACGTGACTTGTAATGCTTAATCCTTGATGAAGATTTTCTCTTGTGCAAGACAGTTTCATACTATGTACTTCTACAATTTTTTAAAAAATATATTAAGACAGTAGTAATAATAAGGGGTGTGGACAGAGTGGACAGGTAGATTTTTTTGCTGAAGATAGCGAAAGAAAAGCCTGTGGAAATGTGGATGTAGTATGGGAAGGTTTGGAGGATGGACTGTGGAGAACTTTAGGGTTATTTTGGAGGGCAAAGTTGTCCGACATTCATCCCGTTGTTGTACACAGAGTTTTCACCCTGTTCTTTCACGTGTTTTCCACATGCATAAGTTGTGGATTAGAGTGTGTACAGTTTTTGTTTGATCAGATCAAGGTCGTGCTGGAGTTTTTCATCATCTTGCAAACAGCCTAAAATTTTATCGTAGGCATGCATGGCTGTTGTGTGATCACGACCACCTAGCTCTGTTCCAATTGAGGGATAGCTTGCTTTCATTTCTTCTCTCATTAAATACATGATGATTTGTCTTGGGAATGCAAGTCGTTTTTGTCGGCTTTTTCCAAGTAAATCTTCTATATGAAGATCAAAGTACGCCGCGACTATATGGATGAGTTGCTTTGGAGTGATAGTTTTGCGAGTGTTGGAAGGTTGAAAACTTGAGAGAATTGGTCTGACTGTTTCAAGTGTTGCTCGTGTATTTTTAAATTGGTGGAACGCAATAATTTTATTAAGGGCTCCTTCCAATTCTCTGACATTTGTTTGAACGATGGTGGCAATATGATGCAAGATCTCTCCTTCCATTTGTTGACCTTTTTCTCGACATTTAATTTCCAAAATTGCGACGCGTGTTTCAAAATCCGGTGATCCCACATCTGCCATCATGCCTTGTTCAAAACGTGAAACAAGACGATTCTCAAGTTGTTGGATGGCTTTTGGAGGTCGATCAGAAGAAATGACGATTTGTTTATTGTTTTGATAAAGTTGATTAAATGTGTGAAAGAATTCTTCTTGTATTCCTTCTTTTCCTGTCATGAATTGAATATCGTCAACAAGTAGAACGTCTACCGTTCGATATCGGTTTTTAAACTCAACCATGCGGTTGCTTTTAAGTGCACTGATAAAGTCATTCGTAAAACGTTCACTTGTCACATACAAGATTCGTGTATCCGGTGTTTTGCGAATTAATTCATTTCCAACGGCTTGTAATAAGTGTGTTTTTCCTAAACCTACTCCTCCATAAATAAAAAGTGGATTGTAAACACCTCCAGGTTGTGCACAAACAGCTTGAGCCGCTGCATGGGCTAACTCATTTTGTTTTCCAACAATAAATGAGCTAAAACAATATTTTGTATTGAGCGAAAATTCACCGGTTCGAATTTCTTTTGGTTCAAAGTCGCTTCGTGGTTTGTAGTGTTGATACGGTGAATGCTCTTGGGACTGGATCGGAGTTGGTTCAACAACAGGGAGTGGTTGCGGAGATTGAGGTCGAGTTTCTACTCGATAGGTAATCTGACGAATGGTTCCGTTTGTGAGGTCTTGGAGAGACTGAGTGATTTCTTTTGAATATTTTTTTTCAAGCCAAGCCTTTGTGAACATATTTGGAACACCAATCACAACAGCTTGTTCACGAACTTCAGAAATAAAGGTTTGTTTAAACCAAGTGGTGAAGTTTGCTTTGCTAAGCGACAGTTCAAGTTCTCCAAGAACTGCCTGCCAAAGTTCATTCGTGTTCATAGTTCAATCTCCTCCTAAGGATTACGCGAGTCAGTTTAAACAATTGTGTATAAGTGGGCAAGTGTGTGGATAGTGTGTAGATAGGTTGATTTGTTGTGGAGAACATGTTAATATCTTTTGCGTTACAGCGTGAATAGTTGAAACAGTTCTCTGGCTTGCTCTATCTCAAACACTCTGCTAATTTGCTGTCTTGCAAGATAAATTTTACACATGTATGCCAAAACGCACTCACCAACCAAAAAAAAATCAACGGGCAAAAACACATGGATTTCGCGCACGTATGTCTACATCTTCTGGACGAAATGTGATCAAGAATCGACGTGCAGATGGACGCAAACGTTTGACGGTCAGTGATAAGTAGAACATCATGTCACTATGTTTTCGCAAGAACATCGCTTGCGCCATGAAAAAGATATCAAAGCGCTCTTTTCCAGAGGAAAGAGCGCCTTTGGTTTAACTATGGCTGTCAAATTTAAACCGAATCATCTTGATGTGAATCGTTTTGCGATTGTGATTGGCGTAAAAGTTGCAAAGCGAGCAGTTGTGCGCAATCGATTACGTCGCCAAATTCGTGGCATTCTTTCATCGTATATTGCGGAAATGACTTCAGGATTTGATGTGGCAATTTTGCCAAAGAAAGGAGCTATTGGTAAAAAAAGTTCTGAACTTGAAAGAGAACTCCTTGATACATTGCGAAAAAAAACCCCACTTCTTTCATGAATTTTTTTGTTCTCCTAAGATACGTGCTTTTGTTTATGATCCGTCTTTATCAAAAGACACTTTCTTTTGACCATGGTCCATTTCGTTTCCTGTTTCCTCATGGGTATTGCCGTTTTCATCCCACGTGTTCAGAATATGGCTATCAAGCCATTAAACGATTTGGTATTTGCAAAGGAGGATGGATGGCAATCACAAGAATTATTCGATGTAATCCTTGGTCTGCAGGTGGTGTGGATGAGATCCCAAAATCTTAAATTGTTTCATTGACGTTGAAAACCCTCTCAGCAACAAAATAGAGGATTTTTTTATTTCCAGCACTGTGGATAATAAGTGAATGACTGCTTCATTGGCTTTGCCTTTTTCAGGTACTGCCCGAATATGCATTTTTATCGTATCAGCATCTATCCACTCGACGGATTTTTTTTTTGATCGAGGTTTTACAAAAACTGTAAGGATATAACTTTGTGTTTGCTTATCCATAGATGATTCTTAGAGACCGTTTTTTTGGTCATGATTGAATCATTGCTGATTTGAGCAGAGCGATCACTTTGCGATTTTTGAGAATATGTTCGACATAGTCTCGATAGTGAGGGGAATAGATTTGTTCTTTTGCTTCTTTTTCTTTGCAATTTTCTGCCAATCGATCTAATTCTT
>CAYIPP010000077.1:0-4470 GCA_964365355.1 uncultured Gammaproteobacteria bacterium | reverse complement strand
TCAAAAGAGCTCAGAGAAACCCTTGTTCCCCTTTGTTTTTCTCTGCGATCATGCACAAAAAAACAAAGAAAAATAAGAGAAAGCAGGACAATTTTTATCAGAATATCGCGATGTTGTCAAACGATCTCGCCATCTATTTCTTACATAGTGTATGTTATACACATAGTCGGACATTGTCAATGACAAAAAACTCAGAGATTACTCTGAGTCCGGTACAAACGAAATACGAACAATCAATTTCCCATCTGTTTGTAACTGTCCATCTTGGTAGTGAAGACTGCCATCAACTCCATCAAGACAGATGCGAGTTGTTCGCGCATACAAATCAAGCACTTCGACGTTTCGACCACGCTCGCGAAGCTGAGCAATAATCTGCGTGTCCAATGTTCCATATCGTCGCATAGCTCCTGAAAGAATCTGGTTATCTGCGTCAAACAATTCAAACCGTTCGTGAGAAGGAACAAACTCGACAGGAGTTCGCACATATGTTTCGCGCAGCTCATCAAATGAGCAGACGTCTTCAACGCCACACGCAACAAACTCATCAAAGCGCTCTCGATCCCCTTCTCTTATAGCTCGACGTAAGTTGGCTCCCCATGAACGAACTTTGTAGTCTTCTTTTTTTTCTTCTTCTCCAAAAAATATTCGTTGATCAAAAACTTCCCGAGAAAAAAGAGCTGCAACATCCGGATTTCCAGACACGACAACATCCACACGTTCGCTCTGCGGCAACATCGCAAAATGGAGTGCGTGCTCACGATCGGTTTCAAAAAATCGAGTCAGTGTAAAGGTGAAATCTCGATTCGGCACATAGCCTAGTTTGATGAGCGATTGTGCAACCATTTTGAGAATCAACCACTTTGGATAAGGATCATCTTCAGAGATTGTGTAGGCTTTTTGCAAAGAAATGTGTGCGTGATATCCCAAGTCTAATGTGCGCGCAATCAAATCGACATGCCCACGATGAGGCAATCCAATGCGTGCAGGCACAATGGCTATATGGCGTTCCTCTTCCATGGGAACTTCAGTACGAGGTGGATGAGGGATGAATACGCGATGCCGTTGAGTCAGTTCATCTGCGACTTCCTGCATTGTTGGTCGTCTGGTTGGATCAGGATCAAGCATGCGTTTGAGAATTGATAACGACCCCTCGTAAGGAAGAAGCGCGCTTGTGAGTCCGTATCGGAGTGTGAGCCATTCGTACGATGTGCGAATTTCCGGTGCAGGAGTTGTTCCGAAAGCTTCACATCCATACAGAAGCTGATGAAACATCATGCCCAGTTGAAACACTTCCGTTGCTCTGCTCATCCGATGTATCCACACCATCTCCGGTGCAAGATAACGCGGGTCCGTCACAAACGCGTCATGATCGGCATCTTGTTCATTTCCCAGAAAAAACCCGAGTCCGAGATCAAAAAAAATTGGATGTCCTTGCGTATCAACACGCACATTTTGTGGCCGAAGATCACCGGTCACTATTCCTCGTTTGTGAAGATCTCCAAGAATTTTTGCAAGTTCGCCAACAACTTGAAAGGCCTCTTGTTCAGACAGATGTCGACCATCACGCACAAAATCCAACAACGATTGGCCGTAGACAAAAGCACGTCGAAGAAATCGTACACCACCAACTTGCTGCACACCGTAAAACGGCACTACCCCATCAATACCTTGTGCGTGCACAAATACTTCATCTTCGGTTGGGAGAGTCTGTCTCCACCGATGTGCATCAAACGATCGCTCATCGATTTCTTTCCAAACTTTTGCAATCCCATCGTGATCAATACCGAGAAACACCCATCGTGTAAAGGAAAAACGTGTTGATCCTTGTTGCAACACACGAAGATGCCTTACTCCACGAATGAATGCCGCGTCACGAAATTGCATTTCCACGTCTTCTCGAGACGACTCAACAATAGGACAATCATTGTATAACTCTTTGAGACGATCCGCCTCAACAGCAACCAGGCGATTCTGTACATCATGTGCTCGTTCCACAATTCCATGTATGTGAGATCCTTCAAATGTGAAACACGCAAGATGTGTAGCCATACACAACTCTGGATCTGTCAGAGCCACGGGTTGTTGAAGAACACGTGCAAGCGGATCTCCAACAGGCCAGTGCTCGATGACGTGCACAACCCAACGATCAAGTCGTTGTCGATCAACAAACAGCATGACTTCTCCTGTGGATGCGATGTAAACCTGTAAAAAAGACCGCACGAAGTGGCGGTCAGTCAAAGAGGTTAGTCGCGGAAGATGACTTCTTCCCACTCCCCCTGCATCTGAGGACACATTCCCTCGATGTAGGGGAAGAACCGAGCAATAGCCTCCCGTGCTCGCATATCGGTATCTTGTCCGAAAATCGGATTGCTCAACCACTTTTCATAGAGGAACTGAAGGAACGTCTGTGCGATCTGATTCCCCTCATTGCGAGCCATCAGAAACAAGGCCGCACTTGGAATAATTCCAAGCCGATGTTCCATGGAATGAATCTCGCTCATGTCGAGAAGATCGTAACGCACTCGATCAGGCAACAGAAACTGTGCCTGACGTTTCCCCATACTTGTACCTGTACTCGTTCCAATCACTTGGAACGTACCAAACGTCTCGCGAACACGTGCAACAGAATCTTGCCAGCGACGACCATGTGGACATCCATCATCGCTGAAGAGACCCATTCCGTGCGCGACCACATCCGTCGCGAGAATCAAGTGACACTTTTCCTTGGAAAGATGTCCGAAGTTGATGTCACAGGCTTCCCACAACAGACATTCAAAAGCTTCCGCCTCGTCGTCTCCATTTGCTTCTTGCACATGGTACGTTGTGGAAAACATCACGCGATCGCCTTCTTCGGTAGGATAGATGAAATCGACGTCCTGCCGATAACCTCGACCGTCACGATGATCACTTCCATAGATCGTTGCCAACTGCACACTCCTTCCCAGAATGATGCCCATACTGGAAAGAATGTAGCCGGAACTCTGCCTCATCTTCTCTGCAACAATTCTGTTTGAACCAGAATTGTCGATCATGAGAAGTGTAATGCTCCTAGCACCGGGATCTGGATACGTGATCTTGCCACGAACAAAGCTCCGATCGTACAGGCCTCTGGTGTCACGTTGTTCACGCGTTCGCTCATGCGGAGACGGCGCCTTTTTGGCACGCTCACGTTCCTCACGAACACGTTCAGTGCGCTCTTCTTCACGTCGTTTTTGTTCAACCTCATAGGCTTTGCGTTCACGTTCTTCAAGTTCACGTTCACGTTGGGCTTCGTGCGGATCACGATAGGAGGAAGAGCCTCTTCGGGGTAGAGGCTCGGAACGCACAGAATTATAATCACCAAAACGATCCGAAGTTCCACGATAACTGCTTCCTGATCCCATGATCTCTCCTTTGGTTGTTGATAGCCACAGAAATTGAAAAGAACGAAGAAAAAAACTTGCCAGTTTTAGTTGATTTTGTCAAGTCATCTGGCCTATTTTTACCTAGTGTAGGTTATAAACATAGTGAGGCAATGTCAATAAAAAGGGAGAGTAGTAAGTATACTCTCCACCGTTGCGCTAAACGCGACTACCACTTACGTCCACTGGCAGGCTCCGCACCAGGGAAGGTGTCGGAGGTGCTGCTACGACCCTTGCGTTCAGCAGCAGGATTGCGGCTATCGACATCGATTCCTTTCGGCCACACGATGGGCTTTCCGAGCTTCTGCATCTCCAGGATGTAATCGGGCAGCAGATGCGGGGACTGTTTGGGCAGTCGAAGCAGAGCAAGCACAAACTGCGCGATCCGACGCTCAGTATCCTCAGCATCTGCCGGAACAGCCAGCTCAAGCTTTCTAATCATCTCCTCGAAACTCCCGGCACCAACCGTGGCCAGAACAAAAGGATCTCGAAGAATCTCCGCCTCCTGCACTCGATCCTTGCCAAGTGCACGCACATTCTTAATGCCTTCACCGCGGAACGCACGATTGAATCGATCGATGATGCCACGTGCAGCTGTCACTACTGGTGTGGGATCCGGACGATCGATCGCCGTTGCTCCCTGACGAAGAACCTGGACGAGTGTGCGAACATCGCCACCCTCATCCCGATCCAGCTCACGATAGGCATCGAGCTGATGCGTCTGGAATGCCTGCAGCACCGGCCAGAGCTCATCTACTCGATCCAGAAATTCGCGCTTGTCCTTATCGCCAACAGACGACACAGCACCACCGAAGGCCTCGAGTACATCCGCATACTTGCGGCTCTTCGAGATTCGCAGAATCTCGTAGTACTGCGGACCGACACTCGTATCGAGTGATTCCGCGTAAGCCAGCATGGCATTGAGTAGTGTGGGAACGATTGTATCAACCCCCACCGAACGCGTGTACGCAGTGCGAACTGCCATGACACCGTCTGCTTCACCAAACTTCAGTACACCACCAACGCGCAGCAACTCCAGCAGAGAAGCATCGTCAACCAGTTCCGGAAG
>CAYIPP010000076.1:0-4478 GCA_964365355.1 uncultured Gammaproteobacteria bacterium | reverse complement strand
GGTTGCTAGACGAAGAATGAGATACGAGGTTCAAAATTAATTTAAATGGGTACTATTCATTCATTCTCAGATGTCTTGGAAAGAACTGGTCAATGTGAACAGAGGTTAGTTGATAGACAATGTGATCTTCAAAAAAATCGATCGTTGCAATTTCACTTTGATTTTGCTGTTCTCCGGTTTGATCAAAAATAAAATTTCCGAGCGAATAGAAAATCAATTTGTTCTTATAGAGTTCCACCGGCTGAAGAACATGCGGGTGGTGTCCTAAAATCACATCTGCTCCGGCCTCAATCATCGCGTGTGCCAAAGCGATGATTTCTTCATTTGGCTGCGTAACATATTCTTCTCCCCAATGCATGGAGACCACTACAACGTCATTATCGCGCGACGCATCAGCAATGGTTTGAAGAACACGTGATACATCTAGTGGGTAGGTGAGCTGTTGAAACGCGAGAAGCGCAAGCGTATGATCTTGTTTTTGAACAACAGATACAACTGATTCATTGCGAAAACCACCAACAGGTTGAATCTGATGATCGTTCAAAACTTCAAACGATTGCAGCCAAGCCACTTCACCAAAATCAGCCGAGTGATTATTAGCAACAGACAGATGGGTAAAACCCATTTTTTCCAACAAGGCAACCGAAGCAAGTGGAGCTTCAAACGTATAAGCTTTATCCATAGCCACTCCGTGATCGGAAATGACACTTTCCAAATTTCCAAACACCACATCACTTCCGCCTGATACATGACGCAGAAGCGACACCGAGGCTGGAATCGTCGAGCGATACAGAGATCGAGCAACTCCACGTGCGAGCATCACATCTCCAACAGCGCTCAAACGAACTATGGGCTGATCAACACACATCAACACAAAATAACTTGTCCCAGCCGGATTATATTCGTGCCAACGTTCTGACGAAAGACACCCTGCTTGATCTTGCCAGATCACATAGGTTGCCAAGGCAAAAGATGAATCAACATGTTCCGGTCCAAAACGATCAATAGCTTCCAGATCTTTATTTTGCATGGCCTGCCATGTTTCTTCATCATGAATCAACGACTCAGCACGAGGCAAATAATGTGCGAAATCAGTACTCACAACCAACAACACATTCTTTGGAGCTTGAGCAAGCACATCCACAAATTCTTCTGCAAGAGTCCTGCCTGCTCCGGATTTTGCTATCACAGGAATGATAGGAAGATCTGGAAAATAGTGAGCAATATACGGCATGTGAATCCCGATACCATGTTCCCTGTCAAACGAGGCTGGTTCTTCAGTCATGAGCATGTTTTTTGTGAAAAAATTTTTCATCACTAGATCAACAGGCACAACACCAAACGGTGTCTCCCAAGACACGGAAGTCGTCTGTAACAACGACACACCTTGTTCACCATGTGCCGGACTCACAATCACGATGACATCAGGCTGAGCTGATTGTGCAAGTTCAGCCCAATACCGATCCAATGTAGAACCAAGCACTGTGTGATGAGGAAGAACAACTGCCTGTACATGTGGATGGGCCGTCTTCTGTTGAAGAACAGTTGTTCCAACCGATCTCAACACGTCTTGAATTTGTGGAATTTGCACCAACTGATACATCATGGATTCTTGCACTACTGTGTGTTGTGGAAACACAAAATTCCAACTCATTCCTATGCCAAACCCACAAACCAAAAGAAGGACACTCAAAAGTGCCCTCTTTTTTGGAAACGTCTTAAGGTGTGATCGTAATGGTTTGTACATCAGAATAATTGACGAGCGTTGGATTTTTCATGGAACGAATAGCCGCAGGCTCAGCGATAAATGTACCCGTATTCATCACGCGTGCACGATAACGAATCGTGTTGAGTGGACAATGATTGCTTGACCAACCTTCATAGGCAAAAAACGTGATGGTTTGATCGGTATCTGTTCCTGGATTCATCAAACAATTTTGATAATCTTCCCACCCACCATAAGCGGAAACAGGTGTTAATCCAGAAGGAAGACTTTCCGTGATTTGATAATACTCAGTTGGAAGAGATGGATCAATTCGATACGTCAACTCGACAAGTACCGTATCACCCACCTGCAATTGAGCACCTTGCGCATCAGCATTCTTTGTCAGATATCTTCGTGTCACACCAATTGCATCGAATGTCTTTGACAAGGTTGCAATGGGTTGTTGGTATCCCGTCACAACCACAACATCTCCTTTTGTGGCATGCGCATTCAAGAGTTCAAGCTCATCTGGATTCACCGCGATTTCCTGTTTTTCTCCTCGTGTCAAACTCACCCGTTGTGTCTGACCACGCAGAGTAAATTCAACTTCCGATGCGCCTGTTTTTGCAAATGCCAATGATGCTTTCAGACCAACAAATTCTTCCACGACCACAAGTGTTTGTCCGTTTGCTTGACGTTGTAAGTACTCTTTCAGTCCGTCGCGATCTTGAACTTCGTTAAAGCCAGCTGCTAACAGATATAACACAGCGTTGGTTTCCATCTCCGTTTCAGGTGTATCTCGTTTTACCCAAACGTATCCAATCTCTCGTTGAGCATTGTTGATGAATTCTTGATAGATCAACCGTGCGACTTCGATATCACCAGATGCAGCATGTGCCACAGCAACAATGAGTCGCGCTTCATCGGACAACTCTTGCTGTTCAAATCGTTTTACTTCCGATAACACAGGACGTCCCAAACTTGCAAGTCCGGCATAAGCCCATGCCGCTTCTTCTGTTGTTAACGGACGATCAAAATCTTTTGCGTACAATCGATTTAACAGATAAGCCTCCAAACGTTCTTCATCAAACGGTGTCTGACCTAACAAGGCAACTTTTGCAGATAACACAGGATCCACATCTGCAAAAGACAGTAAACGTATCCCTCCATTCACATCTTGATAGGTGCCCACATCAATATCCGGTACAGTCCATGCATCATCAAACAGCGTTTGTATCAACTCAGAAGCAGCCGTGCGAACCAAATTTTCATCTGCTCGTTGACCCCATTGCCAAGAAAGTCGCACAAAATCACCATAAAATTTCCCTTGATTTCCATCCATGAACGTCACGTGCGTTAATCCTGTCTGAGAACCCTCAAGCGCCGTTGCATCAAGCATGTGTGTATCAACAACCGGTGTTGTTAAACGCGACAAAACAACATCCACATCTTGAGCAATCGCATCCGTGTAAGGACCGGATGTTGCTTTGATGATAATGCGTTGTTTCCCTTCCGGAAGCTGGCCAAGTGGCAAGATCGCCCTATCACCAATACGATAGGTATCTTTTGTAGATGACTGATTTGATCCGTTTGATGCTATCTGAAACGTCACCGGATCTCCCATCTTCACTCCGGTTCCTTGAGAAGCAACAATCAATTCAGGTGTATCTGTTATGAGATAGGTTGGTTGAATAGCTGCATTGATAAAAAATGGAAGCGTGGCGGAAATTTGTTTTTTTACCACACCCGCCTGAACAAGATCCGGTTCAATGGCATGGGCGGTCAGTCGCCATGATGTCACATTGTCGGGCAATGTGAGTTGTGTTTTGCCTTCACCTTGTTTGTTTGTGGTGAAGGAAACAAATGCCGCTGTATCCACAAAATTGCTGCGTGCTTCTCCATCTCCTCCACCACCTCCTTCTGCGCTTAAAGCCGCAACCTCTTTTTCATGACTTACAACAATCTCTTTTACTCCACTTGCAACTGAGTGATATAACGATGTGATAGGAGCCGGATCCTCGGGAAACGCTGCGAAAAAAGCCTCATCAACCACACTGACGTTGACCTCTGCTTCCACAGGTGATCCATGGGAATCTTTTACGCGGACCGTAACGTCTACATCGTTTCCAGGTCGATAGTGTTCTTGGTCAGTCAACAAATCAACTGTTAACTCTCGAGTTGAAGAATCAAACTCTACATATTTCCCCATTGACCAGTAGGATGTTCCATCCACAACAACATATCCCGTTCCAGTAAACAAAATACCGAACACATACACATTTGGAATATCCCGTTCTTCGAACGTGAACGCATAGGAAGATTGTGAAACCACGTCATATTCTTGAATGCCACGTTGGGCTTGGATAAATAACAAGGATCCTTGATCCAACATGTTGAACGCTTTTCCGTGTTGCTCCACTTGCATGTGAACAACCTCTTGCGTATCCACACTTGTTTTTTCCTCACCTTCTGGCGTCAAATCAGTAATGGCCATGTGCAGACCATCATAATCGATATAGTCGTTGTACCAAGATCTATTTGTTCCATCTGTCCGCAGAAGATACACCGTGTTTTCCACACGACGCGACTGATCGTCCATTGCACTCACTTCCACGTGATACCACGAAGATTCATGTGGTGTTGCAAATGAAAACGTGACTTTTCCATTCACATCCGTTGTAAGAATTTGTGTATCCACGACCTCTGAATGATGCTCGTAACGAAACCTTTCATAGGTTGATTTAAAAATAAAATCATAGGCCTTTCCTTCTGA
>CAYIPP010000075.1:0-4492 GCA_964365355.1 uncultured Gammaproteobacteria bacterium | reverse complement strand
ACTTGGCGCTTTAACAGGCGAAAATGTAAATTATTTTCCTGATTCGCTTATTCATGAATTAAAAACAGAATTATAAGAGATGGCGTTTACCGAGCCTGATTTAGTGGTTTAAGCGCGTGATCCGGTGGGCATGGATATACATACAGTTATCAATTATCTTCTTATCCCGAATGAAAGCAGTAAAAAATTTGATGAAGAAACAGTTGTTAAATTCGGGCAAGGGTTTTTTACGATTTTTGGCGACGCAAAAGACGTCTTGATAAAAACATCAAAAGGAAATCTACGCACCGAATACATAATGATTAAGCCGATTAAAGATCAAAACGGCAAGATCATTGATTTTTCCGTAGAGATGTCGTGGAAAGCTGAAGAGTTTAAAGGCACAGTAATACAAAAAGTGGTGGATACCGATATGCCGCAAGTGGAAGCCGCATTTTGCAAAAGTGCAGTTGTTTCCTATGGCGGGCTTATTGATCGCAGATCGGTTCAACTCGATTTCAGAGAACAAGAGGTAAATACACCAAGAACAGTGCTTGCAGAAACTACAATACCTAAACTTGGTACGATGAGAATGTATGACGCACATGAAAACGCCATGACTCAAAATGGATTGTTTATTAAAGAGTTGGACGAAGAACTGCTTGGACTGATACCGGAAAATTTAAGAAAAGTTATGCAAAAAAACGGTATTGTGCTTGATATTCCCGCCAGCATAAAACTCATCAAATCGCGCGCCGACATCGCCAGAAAAAAAGAAATTTTACCGTTACTTGCTGAACATATTCCCGCTTTGGCACTCCGTGCTTATTTGTCTTCAGTTATGCTTGGAAAAGCAGAATTGCCCAATATTCCTTACGATTATTTTGAAGCGCAAGAAAATAGACAAGTAACAGGAACTATTCAAGATGATGCCATGAAAATAGCGCAAGGCAATCCCTTAACAAACTATGATCACTATTTACAGGATGAAAACGCGCTCACTCAACTTTTGACTGTATTGCCTTGTATGAACTTGGAAGGCAAGCAAATATCCATTTTTGAATTAGCAGAAAAGATTTCAGAAAATCCAACGAGTGTTGATATTGACAAGTTACCACAATCCATACGAGAAAAAATAAAACACGCAACAATCCAAAAATCTGAAGAAGTGCAAGATCAAGAGAAAGCAAAACGTGAGTATGAGTCAAGTGATACGATGATATTCACAGCTAGGAGCTTGCCGGACAATCTTGAATTACAAAAAACAGCCTCCGTCTATTATGCCTATGATCAATTAGTCAGATTTATTTTACAACATTCCGATGCTTCGGAGGTGAAGCCGGCATATTATTTGCAAGTAGGACAATCAAAAGCGCACGCATATCAAGGGACTAATTCTATCGGTTTCAATTTGGATTATTTGGAAAGACAATTGTCTCAGCTCGCAGAAATTGTCGATAAAAAACTTCCAGCCACAGACATGCAAGTTCAACTATTTTTAGAAGAAGCGATAGCATTGTGTACGCATGAGCGTCAACATAATCTTGAAGGCTCGGAAGAGACACAATGGACGCATAATGACACCTTTTTTGAAGGACAACGAAAAGTTGTTGCTAAATTTATAAAAGATCAAAGTACCACTATACAAAATATGCTTGATGAACTATATCAGAAGTTTACTTCGTCCTATGTGCCTGTCAGGCAGTTTATAGAACAAATGGATGTGTGGAAATCAATTCGCAACTCCACATAGCCGTATGAAAGAACGTATCAAACAATGGATTCGGTATGAACAATGGAAACGGTTTTTTGAGCGTTATGAGCGCATCTTTGTTCCGGGAGTGTTAATTTTGGGAGTTGTGGTTGATTTTGTGACGTTTCGGAGTATTTCCATTGGAAGTACATTTTTGATTTTGGGAGGACATCTGTGTTTGGCAGTCTTGTCGATTATTTTATTGAATGGAAAAGAAACCAAACGCGGGAAAATGGTATCATACGCACGGTTGATTTCACCATTGATTTTGCAATTTTCTTTCGGTGCGTTGTTATCCGCGTCTTTAATTTTTTACTGGTTCAGCGGAACAGTTTCTGTGAGCTGGCCATTATTAGGAATCGTGGCGATCTTGATGGCGTCAAATGAAGTTTTGCGTCATGTCTATCAAAAACCATCGATTCAATTGGGAGTGTTAGCCTTTATTTTGTTTTCACTCGGCACGCTCATGTTGCCATACGCGTTTCATTCTGTAGATGTTTCCATCTTTGTTATAGCGGGGTTGTTGAGTCTATTGATCATGACCATGTTTATCGTCGTACTTGCGCGTTTATGTTCTTCTATCCGTAAGCAACTTCCTCCTATTGCTATTGTGGTCTTGTCTGTATTTTTAGGAATGAATGTTTTGTATTTTTTTCACCTGATTCCACCGATTCCGCTCTCGCTGCGAGAAGCTGGAGTGTATCACTCGGTTCAACAAACCAGTGCGGTATATCTTGTGCAAACGGAATTGGAATCCTGGATCGATTCATGGCTTCCGGGAGAAATAATCCATATCGTGGCTGGAAAGCCTGTCTATCTCTTTACTTCCATTTTTGCACCTCAAAAATTGAATACGGAGATCGTACATCATTGGCAATATTTTGATGATGTTCAAGGCAAGTGGATTGATAAAGATCGTTTATCGTTTGCGTTAACGGGTGGACGTTTAGATGGCTATCGCGGATATTCGGTGAAAACATCTGTTCAAGAAGGGAAATGGCGCGTGAATGTTGAAACAAAAAACGGCCAAGCGCTTGGCCACATTCGTTTTGAAGTTATTTTTGTCGCAAGCTCTCCAGATCTACTTCCTGAAGTCCACTGATTTGTTTTAAGAATTCATCATCATGGCTGACGATAATCATCGCGCCTTCATAGGAATTCAAGGCGTTGGCAATCACGGGAAGATGTCGAAAATTGACGTGGTTTGTTGGCTCATCCAAAATCAGAAGTTGTGGTTCTTGCAAGATAAATCTTGCGAAAGAAAGCAGGGCTTTTTGTCCTTCAGAGAGTGCGCCGATGGGACTGTTCATCACTTGTCCGCGAAGTAAAAATTGAGCCGCTGTTGCATACACGCGTTCTTTGTCTTCAACTTTTAGAATTTCTGTTAACGAATCATAGGCTGTTTGATTGAAATCCAATCCGGAAAAATCTTGACGATAATATCCCACAATGAGATCTTCCGGAATCATGACACCTTCTTCTGTCCGATGAGCTAGACGTTCCAACAAGGTAGTTTTTCCAATGCCATTTGGTCCTTTGATCAGGAGTCGATCACCGCGTCGCAATACAATATCAACAGGTCGATGAACAGGAACATGATCATCCATGATGCCCACAGAGCTGATTACCACATGTGGTTTTGGATAGGGTTCGCAAGGAATCGTAAACGCATTAATCGTTCGGTCTTCTTGTTTGACATGCACCATGTTTTCTTCCGCCTCTTCCACTTCTTCTTTTAATTTCGCTGCGAGTTTTCGCATCTTTCCACCTTTGTGAGCAAAAAAGTTCACTTTGTCTTTTCTATCCTGAATACTTTTTTCTAATTGGGCATTTTTTCGTTGTTCTGCTTCTACACGCGCTTTAATGCGTTCGACGACGTCATAATAGTCGCCAACGTATTGATCGATTTCTTTGCTGAAACTATCCAAGTAAATCACGCCATCTGTGAACGTGCTTAAAAAATCCGTGTCGTGAGAAATCACCATCACGGTTTTTTCATACATCAGTAAAAATGTCATGAGATGACCGATTCCATCCGCATCCAAATTGTTGGTCGGCTCGTCCAGAAGCAACATATCAGGTTCTTGAACCAATGCGTATGCCAAAAGCAAACGAGCTTGTTGTCCGCCAGACAAATCTTTCACAAGTTTGTCTTGTGAAACATGAAAATTAACGACTTCCAATGCACCATCAATACGTGCAGGAAGATTATGTGGAGCTTCTCCTTCAAACGCCGTTGCAAAATATTCTAACACAGTCATGGGGAGATATTCACGCGCCATGACTTGTTTGGCAATGCCGATTTTGATATCCGGGTTGATAAAGATATTTCCAGATTTTGGTTTGAGTGTTCCAAGGATCAACTGAAAGATTGTGCTTTTTCCTGCACCATTTTGTCCCATCAGAGTGATTTTAGAATTTTCGCGAATCGAAAAACTCGCATCCTTCAGAAGAGGCTTATCCTCAACATACTCGAACGTGACATGATCGAAACGCAAAATGACATTGCTTTGTTCAGACATATTTCGTCCGAAAGTATAGGTAAAAAATATGATTTTGTCAATCAACTTGGTAGTTACAAAAAATTTAAAAAGAAATAAAAAAGGCAATCATAGTTATTTTTACGATTGCCCATGGTAAGCCAAGCAAGTGTCTTATTTTTGTTTTGGCTTTAGCGTTGATTTTTTGAGATAAAGAAGAAATTCTTTATTTTCCACCTTTCGGTTGGTGAAAACCGCCGACTTCAGTCGGTAACTTCCA
>CAYIPP010000074.1:0-4528 GCA_964365355.1 uncultured Gammaproteobacteria bacterium | reverse complement strand
AGTTGGTGTTTCAGCAATTGTGGTTTTTTTAAACAAAGTTGATCAAGTAGATGATCCAGAATTGATTGATTTGGTTGAAGAAGAAGTGCGTGATTTGCTTAAGCAGTATAAATTCCCTGGAGATGAAGTTCCTGTTATCCGAGGATCTGCATTGAAAGCGCTTGAAAATCCATCAGATGAAGCAGCTTCAAAGCCAATTATGGATATTGTTAATGCGCTTGATACCTATATTCCTGAACCAGTGAGAGACATAGAAAAGCCATTTTTGATGCCTATAGAAGACGTATTTTCTATCGAGGGTCGAGGAACTGTTGTCACTGGCCGTATCGAGCGAGGTGTAGTAAAAATTAACGAAGAAGTTGAAATTGTTGGATTACGAGAAGAACCAATGAAAACAGTTGTTACAGGTATTGAAATGTTCAATAAACAGCTTGCTGAAGGTCGGGCTGGAGATAATGCTGGGTTATTGCTTCGTGGAATAAAGAAAGAAGATGTTGAACGAGGAATGGTGTTGGCAAAACCAGCATCAATTACTCCTCACATAGAATTCGAGGCAGAAGTTTATGCATTGACAAAAGAAGAAGGTGGACGTCACAAACCTTTCTTTAAAGGGTATAAACCACAGTTTTACATTCGAACTACAGACGTGACTGGTGAGATTGTATTACCTGAAGGAACGGAAATGGTGATGCCTGGAGATACACTCAATTTGAGTATTAAGTTGATTCAACCTGTTGCTCTTGAAGAAAAAATGTCGTTTGCTATCCGCGAAGGCGGTCATACGGTTGGAGCTGGAGTTGTAACAAAAATTATTAAGTAAGCTAAGTAGTCGTTCTTTCTATAATTTTTGTGAAGGATCAAACAAAAACTGAAGAAGAAAAGTCACGAATTCGCATTAAGATTAAGGCATACGACAACAAAATCATCGATCAAGCAACTGAAACGATTATGAAAACGGTTCAACGATCGGGAGCAAAAATTGTTGGACCGGTACCGTTACCTACTGAAATACGTAAGTATACAGTCAACCGTTCAACATTTGTGCACAAGGATGCTCGTGAGCAATATGAGATGCGTGTTCACAAACGTATAATGGATATCAGCGAACCAACAGCTCAGACCATTGATGCGTTAATGACGTTGAACTTGCCTGCTGGTGTCGATGTATCAATCAAAACCTAATTGTAAAATGGGTGGCCACAGATTTTTGCGCAATTGATAGCTGCATTAAAATCTGTGGCCATCCGAAATCTGATTGTTAAACAAGGAAGAAAGATCCGTAAGGAAAACCTTCCTGGGCTTTGTTCAATCAGTGTGAGGTGTCTATTCATTCAATGTAAAATTCTCAAAACGATATGTTCTTGTTTTGGGCTAGAAGCTGGTCGGTGAAATGTTCATCGCTCAACTTCTAGCTTTTATGCTAGCGAAATATGCCTTTTATTATCGGTCGAAAAATTGAAATGTCACAACAGTTCAAAGAAGATGGAACTGTTGTACCAGTGACGCTTGTAAAAGCGGAACCAACTATTGTGACGCAAGTGCGAACGCAAGAAAAAGACGGCTATACTGCTGTTCAACTTGGCACTGATTCAGCAAAAAAGTTGAACAAAGCAGAACAAGGTCATCTTCATGATTTGACGCCTGTCAAAACATTGAGAGAGTTTCGTGTTGACAAAACAGAACTTGTGCGTGGTGAGAAAATTTGTGTTGAAGACTTTACTCCTGGTATGCGTGTGAGTATTGTTGGATTCTCAAAAGGGCGCGGGTTTGCCGGAGTTGTAAAACGACATGGTTTTAAAGGACAAAAAGCAACTCATGGTACGAAAGATCAAATTCGTATGCCTGGTTCTATTGGTTCACAACGTCAGGGTAAAGTGATCAAAGGACAACGTATGGCTGGTCGTATGGGGGGAGATCGTGTCACAGTTAAAAATTTGGAAGTTGTATCTACAGATCCAACAACAAATGTTATTGCTATAAAAGGTGCAATTCCTGGGGCACGGGGAAGTCTGGTGTATATCAAATCAACTGAACATGAAACGATATGGCAAGCGTAAAACTCTACAATAAGGAAGGAAAAGAAACCGGACATGTAGAATTAGACGCATCGTTGTTTGATGTGGAAATCAATCCATCTCTTGTCCACGATGCTGTTGTTGCTCAAACAGCAAATTCTCGTGTTGCGATTGCACATACAAAAGACCGAAGCGATGTTGCTGGAACCAGTAAAAAACCTTGGAAACAAAAAGGTACCGGTCGCGCTCGTCATGGATCACGAAAATCACCTATTTGGATTGGTGGTGGAATTACGTTTGGTCCTCGAAACGACAGAAATTTTAGTATCAAGATGAACAAGAAAGCGCGTCGAAAGGCATTGGCAATGGTGTTAACGGATAAAGTGCGGAATGGTCACTTCTTTGCTGTAGAAGAGTTGAAACTTGATGAAGCAAAAACAAAACACCTTTCAACATTACTGAAGAATCTTCCTGTTGAAAATCAAAAAACCTTGATTCTTGTTGAACCAGAAAATCGTTCCGTATCTCTTGCGGCACGCAATTTATCACAAGTTCAAATTTTACCAATCAATACATTAAAAGAGGTTGCATTATTGCAAAAAACGAATGTACTCGTTTCAAAAGATGGTATTGATTTAATTGTAAATCTCTACAAACGAACGTAAGGATATGGGAATTTTTACATGGAGAAAAAATAAGAACGAACACGATACCAAGACTGTCTCAGCTTCTGTATCAACACCAGCAACCGTTAAAGCAGGTGCTGTCGCCTCAGCAATGATTCTTGCCCCTCTTGTTACCGAAAAATCAGCACACCTTGCTTCTCAGTCACAGTATGTTTTTCGTGTTGATGTAAAAGCAAACAAGATACAGATTTCGCAAATAATACGGGCGATGTATGGAGTGACGCCTACTTCGGTGAATATCCAGAATATCGATGGAAAAAAAGTGCGTTATGGTCGAACAAAAGGAAAAAGGAACAATTGGAAGAAAGCAATTGTCAGTCTGCCTAAAGGAAAAACAATTGAAGTTTACGAAGGTGTCTAACATGTTGATATGCCAGTAAAAAGATATAAACCAACAACAGCCGGTCGTCGCATTTCAAGTGTTGATACGTTTGAAGATGTCACTCGTTCTAAACCAGAAAGAAAGTTGACGATTCATCGAAAGCAACACGCGGGTCGAACAAATGGGAAAATTACTGTTCGACATCGAGGTGGCGGTGCAAAACGACGTATTCGACTGATTGATTTTAAACGAGACAAATACGATATTCCAGCAACAATTGCTTCGATTGAATACGACCCAAATCGTGGTGCAAGAATTGCATTATTGCATTATGCTGATGGTGAAAAGCGATATATACTGGCACCGGCAGGCCTGATTGTCGGAAATGTCGTTGTTTCATCAAGAGAAAAAAGAGATGTGCAGATTGGAAATCGATTTCAAATGCAGCACATTCCAGTTGGCATTCAGATCTACGATATTGAGTTGACCCCAGGTAAAGGAGCACAACTTGTACGAGGTGCTGGAACAACCGCACAGCTTATGGCAATTGAAGGATCCTATGCGACGATTCGACTACCATCCGGTGAAATGCGTATGATCCTTAAACACTGCATGGCAACAATCGGGCAAGCATCAAATCCAGATCGTCGGTTGATTCGATGGGGAAAAGCTGGACGCACACGTCATCGTGGTATCAGACCAACAGTACGAGGAAAGGCCATGAATCCAGTGGATCATCCTCATGGTGGTGGTGAAGGTCGTAACTCAATTGGTTTGAAGCGTCCCAAGACTCCAACTGGTAAACCAGCTCTTGGTGTAAAAACTCGTCGAAAACGATCTTCCGAACGTTTGATTATAAAACGTCGTCGTAAAGGGCGATTCGTTGGTAACTAATACACTTGTATGTCACGTAGTCTAAAAAAAGGACCTTTCGTTCATCCAAGTATTTTGAAGAAGCTCGCGAAAGTAAAAGCAGGTGATTCAAATCCTATGAAGACATGGGCACGTTCATCTGCAATCACACCAGAAATGGTGGGATTGACATTCGCAGTTCATAATGGAAAAGACTTCATCAAAGTACGAATTGTCGAAAACATGGTCGGGCATAAACTTGGAGAATTTTCTCCAACCCGAAAATTTGTTCGACATGGTGGAAAGATGCAAAAAGATCAAGCTGGAAAACCTGGCGCAAAATAAATACGTATGGAAGTGAAAGCAATCGCGCGTTATATCCGCGTATCTCCTCAAAAAGTTCGACTTGTTGTCGATGTCATACGAGGAAAACGTATAGCTGATGCACAAACACAACTGAGGTTTATGAAAAAAGCAGCTGCACTACCCGTGTTGAAGCTATTGAATTCTGCGGTTGCAAATGCGTCGCATAACTTTAAATTGGATACATCAACACTTTTTGTAAAGACGATTACGGCCGACTGTGGCCCAACATTGCATCGATGGACTCCTAAGGCGATGGGAAGAGCGACTCCAATCAGAAAACGAACCAC
>CAYIPP010000073.1:0-4595 GCA_964365355.1 uncultured Gammaproteobacteria bacterium | reverse complement strand
AAAAAATTAAATCGTAAAAGCAATGCGTTTGTACTTTACGCGTGTGCAGCTCTTTTTTCAACCCTCCAGCGCTGATCTTCTCCGCACACAAGATGAGCATCCATGACCGTATATCCAGCCGCTTTTTCATGTCCTCCTCCACCATAGGCACGCGCAATAGCACTAACATCTCGCGAGGAGGATCTCATACTGACTTTTACATGTCCCTCCGAAGTTTCACGAAACACATACAACGTCTCAGTATCTGTCACCAAACTGAGAAAATTCGATAAGCCTTCGACTTCTTCATCATTAATCTGATGTTCTTGAATATCTTTTCTTGTAATACAAGTGATCACACAATCATATTCTGGATGAACATGTAACCGTTCTAATGCCAAACCCCATACACGAAGCGCCGACACCGAACGACTCTTAAACATCGTGCGAACAACTGATTGAATACGCGCGCCATACATCACCAAATCAGATGCCATCGCAAGTGCACGATCATTGGTGGCTGCATTTGAAAACGCTGTCGTGTCAAAACACAGTCCTGTTAATAAACACGTTGCTGCTTCTCGACTCGGGATCATCTGATTAGCTTCAAAAAATTGGTAGACCACTTCTGTTGTTGCCGGTGCACCAACCACAACCAAATTCACATGTCCGTATCGTGTATTTGTTTTGTGATGATCAATATTGATCACCCGAGGGTGCGAAGGAATGCGTTGCACTAATTGTTGAACATATACTTCATCCGAACAATCAAACACGATAACAAGATCAATCGATGCATCATCGAAGATGGCGCGATCCTGTGTGCACACATCGATATGCGGTAAATGTGCATAGACCGACGGAATCTCCTCACTGACAAACACGGGAGAGTTCGGTCGTTTTTCTTGTTTGAACACATCCACAAATGCGAGCGCTGCACCCAAACTGTCTCCATCAATTCGCTCATCACAAATCAACACCGGATGCTCGGCTAAACGCATTTCTTTATAAATTTGTTGATGCAAATATGCTTCCATAAGTCACAAATCCTATAGGAGCGTAGCCAACTCGTCAATCGTGGTAGAATAGTGGCATTAGGAATAAGTATGCCGGATCTATGCACTTAGAACGACTTGAAATACAAGGATTTAAAACATTTGCAAAAAAAACGCTCCTCACATTTCTTTCACCCAAAAACGATCGATGTCCTCTTACCGCCATTGTCGGACCAAACGGATCCGGCAAATCCAACACGGCTGATGCAATCCGTTGGGTTTTGGGTGAACAAAGCTTGAAACTTCTGCGTGGCAAACAATCTGATGATGTGATTTTTTCCGGTTCGGAAGGCAAAGGTCGTGCAGGTTTTGCAGAAGTCTCGATCACACTCAACAACGAGGACAAAACCATGCCCATCGATTATCAGCGCGTGGTCATTACCCGTCGTCTCTTTCGTGATGGTACATCTGAATACGTCTTGAATGAAGCGAACGTTCGACTTGCGGATATTCAACTCTTACTCGCTCAAGCAAATATTGGTCAGCGATCCTATTCTGTGGTTGGACAAGGCATGATCGATCATATTTTGGTTGCCTCACCGGAAGAACGAAAAACATTTTTCGACGACGCAACAGGCGTCAAACAATTTCAGATCAAACGGCATGAAGCCATGTTGAAATTCAAACGCACGCTGGAAAATCTCGCGGATGTTGAAATGGTGATCAAAGAAATTGAGCCACGCATGCGATCACTCAAACGTCAGATTACACGATTAGAACAACGTGATGAAGTCGGACGAAATTTGCGCGAGCAAGAACGAATCTACTATGGATCACACTGGTGGAAGCTCGTTGATCAACGAGCGAACACAGACATACAACTTGCTGACGTTGATAAAAAAATTGATCATGTCAAAGCAGAGGTTACTGTGTTAGAAGAAAAAACAACGATTGTTGAAACAGAGGATATTGTGGATGAAGGACTCATCGCATTACAAAAATCTTATCGAGAACATCAACGATCGCGTGATGGAATTCGTCGTAAACATTTTGAAACAGAAAAAGGTATCGAGCTTGCAAAAGTGAAAGCTCAATCCAATTGGGCGCCACTTCCTCTTTCCAAAATCATTGAGGAAGTTGAAACACTAAAGCAACAATTGAAAAACGTAAAATCACTCAAGTCACTGGAAGACATTCTCAAAGAGATTGATGTTGCATGTACTCACTCACAAACACTTGTTTCACGTCTCCAACGACCAAATCCGGAAGATATCAAACCGGATCCAACACTTCTTGCAGAGATGGCACGTCTCAAAGAAGAGGAAAAAGAACTGGACAAACAGCTAAAAGAACTCGAACACGACATTGATTCTCACGCAGTAAAAGAAAAACAAGTACGTTCAGATCTCATTGATACACAACGTGCGCTTCGAGCAAAGCAACAAGATTTACACACACTCGAACAAGAAAAAAATCGATATGATATTGAACGAGCGCGTTTAGAAGAACGCACGCAGGCTCTACAAAAGGAAATGGATGAATTCATGAAACAGGAAGCACATGACGTTCGAGAACAACGCATTCACCTCTCTGAATCGCTCGATGATGCGTATGCGGAAATTCAACGTCTGCGTTACAAACTTGAACTTATTGGAGGGATTGATCCGGAAATCGTACAGGAATACGAAGAAACAAAACAACGTTTTGATTTCCTAGAAGGACAAGTGGATGATTTGCAAAAAGCGATCAAATCCACAGGAAAAATTATTCAAGAGCTGGATGAACAAATTGCGAACCAATCCAAAAAAGTGTTTGGTGATATTAATAAACGCTTCCAACATTATTTTAAAATTTTGTTCGGTGGAGGAATCTGCGAACTGGTTCGGGTCACCGCGCCACTAACTCCAGCGGATACAGCCTCACAACAATCCGTAGTATCTTCTGGTTCCATAGAGATGACACAAAAAGAAGGAATCGAAATTTACGCCACTCCGCCAGGGAAACGATTAAAATCTCTCAATCTGCTTTCCGGTGGTGAACGAGCGCTCACATCCATTGCACTTCTCTCAGCCATTATGGACGTCAACCCTTCCCCGTTTGTGGTGCTCGATGAGGTAGATGCCTCACTCGATGAATCCAATACAGTGCGCTTTGCTTCCATTTTGGACGAGCTCGCACAAAAAAGTCAGTTCATCATCATCACCCACAATCGCGCGACCATGGAAAAGGCGAATATTTTGTATGGCGTCACCATGGGAGACAATGGTATTTCAAATTTGCTCAGTGTGCATTTGGAAGATGTTGCACAAAGTGGAACCTCACGGCGATAAAGATCGTTTGATAAAACCACCCACATATTGTGAGTGGTTTTATCATTAAAAAAGCTCTTCATCTGATTGATGAAGAGCAAGAACTCTACGATCTAGTGAGGTGTACCGTCTTTAACGACGACCTCATGAAACTGGTGCACTACCGGATTCTGCCACGCTCTAAACAACACAAAAGACGTGAACAAGAAGAGCACCGGCAGAAGATTAAATAGATCAACAATCTCGGAACAGCAGACCAGAATGAACCTGACATAATAAGATACAAACCGTCTTTCTTTTCGAAACTGCCATGGATGCCAAAGCAAGAACTTACCAAGCCATGTCTCATCGTGTTCAACCCTGAATGGAACCTCGTCGCACCAAATCCCGAACAACGGAAAGAGGTGAAACACGAC
Organism: uncultured Gammaproteobacteria bacterium; assembly: GCA_964365355.1. GTDB lineage: Bacteria > Patescibacteriota > Patescibacteriia > UBA9934 > GWF2-40-263 > VGKU01. The sequence continues at coordinate 896 of CAYIPP010000073.1, read as the reverse complement.
TCCGAAGGTCATGATCGAAACGAACGGATGGCCAAGATACGCGAAAAGGGCACCGAGCAAGAACAGATTGATCATCGTGGCGATCCACAAAAGCTTTCGCGGCTCACGCCATGCAAACTTCTCTTCAACCATATTCCACATTCTCGTAAAAAACTTCTTCATGGTCACTCCTTTGCACGACCTTGCGTGCTGGGTTGTCAGTGCACACGCTTCTGATTGTGCTGATCGCCAAACCAATCGAAATGCCATGATGGAACCGCAAGAATAATCGCGAGCGCGAGCATACTGCACCCAAACGGAGTCCACACCTCCACCCAGACCTTTGGACGATGCGTTGCAAGCTCAACGACTCGAACCGTGAACTTGTAGCTTACGCACGAGCCAAGTACAAGCTGGATGACACGCGAGCTGATCGACCAGCCTTGAAGTCGCTTGGATTCAAGCAGCATGACACATGCCAAAAAAATCCCCACAACAACGTAAGACATCTTACCCTCCAACGACTCGACGGAGTCGTGTGCGATAAGTGACGATCTGGTAAACCTTGCATCCAGATTTCAACACACGTTGCTTACGTGCGCTTTTCAACGCAGCTTCCGTGTCCGCCACTAATCGAGGAGCAGCACCCACAAAGATGATGCAAAGCCCGATCAGTGATGGGTAGACACACATCGCCACTATGAGCGCAACGGACACGACAACAAAACAGAGAACGAGTATTGTCTCGAAGACTTCCGAAGTAAGCATGTGCCTGAGTTTCGGGTTCATCGATCCTCCATTGTTGTAGGTGTGAAGAGTGCTCAGTAGACGATTTCGTCATCGTAAAACTTCTCAAATAGTTCATTGAACCACTGTCGACTAGAAGTCGACAGAATCAGGTCAGGCGGACTGAAGTC
>CAYIPP010000072.1:0-4777 GCA_964365355.1 uncultured Gammaproteobacteria bacterium | reverse complement strand
GAAACCGTCTCTTGTGACCCATCTACATACTCTGCCCACACATTCATCACAAAGAGCTGTGGTGTACTTGGTGTGATGACATCTGTGAAATAAAGAGCGTTGCCACCTTGTTGATCAGCAAGGTGAAGGAGGTACACATCCGAGCCGATGGAGGTCTGCAGTGACTCAACCGTATCGGATAATTCATCAGCGGATACTTCGATCCTTAACTTTGTATCTGGCAACACATCGAGAATTCCTTTCCCACCCAGAGAAAGGACGATGTTCCCGCCAGCTACCACAAATGCCAGTTTGTCTGTTGTTAATTTCACCTTCCCCGCACCCAACAGGGTTGGTTCTACTTCAACAGTTCCTGGTCCAGATCCCGGTTGAAACTCTCCAATGTTCTTGCAGACAGTATCTCCCGATGGTTCCTCCGTCGGAACCTCGGATGGTCCACAAATTGGCTCTACAATCGGCACCTCTTCTTCTGAAGCAGTTGGTGTATCCGAACCAACAGCTCCAGAAGCGAATTGCCCTGCAGTATCATAAGCAAAAACTCCATAGTAATAGGTGTTTCCATTGATCAATCCTGAACGAACCAGAGAAGAAGCCAATCCTGTAAATACAGGAGTACATCCAGTGATATCATCTTTTTCTGTGGGAAATGTGTCCGTACATTCCAAAACACGCACACCTGAAAAATCTGACTCAACTGGATTTACCCAAGACAAACTTAGTTGAGCATTGCTTGAAACAATCGTAAATCCAGAGACATTCACAGGGGGTAAATCTTCTAACGTCATAAATACATTGTCTCCAGAAACATCACCATTTTGCGAAATATCCGTTGAACGCACGCGAAAATGATATTGAGAAGCATCATTTAGACCCATCAACGTCACACTATGACTTTTCGTATAGAGTGAGCTTGTTTTACTCAATCCATAACTCACACTACTTCCGTACTCAACAGTACTGGTTGCAGATTCGTCCGTATTCCAGGTGATACGTGCTGTTGTCGATGTAATATCAACAACAGAAATAGCTGAGATCTTTGGTGCAGCAAAATCCAAGGTTGTGAAGGTAAGTGTGCTTGATGACGCTTGATTCAAAGCACTATCTTTCGATCTTACTCGAAAATAGTACGTTGCCCCTTCTGTGAGCCCGCTCAAAGAGCGTGCGTGATTGGTCACCAATACCTGGTCTGAAACGGATCCGAGTTCAAGCGATTGTGTCAGCCCAAAGTCCACTGCACTGTCCGAACTTTCGTTTGTGGACCAAGAAATTTTTGCCGATGATGCAGTTTGTTCTGAAACGATAATGTTGCTAATGATCGGTGCTACAAGATCATCCTGACCAGCAACTTCACCAACCCCACCACTTCCACCACTTGAAATAGCGGGGATTGTTGCAGATACCGCCACTGTATCGTCTGTCGACGAAATTGGAATCGCAATTGATCCAACATCTCCAAACGTTCCTCCAATGGAAACAAAGTACGTACCGATACTTGCTGGATTCACAATTCGATTGGCACCTGTACCGGAACTGGTTGCATTGAGTCCGATTTCAATCTCAACTTCGCTTGATGCGCCAATCGCGCCACCATCCCCTGGACAAATCGTTAAGGTTAAAACATCTGCCGCCATTTCAGCAGAAACCTGCTCAGACCCCGAACAGTTAGCTGCTGTTGTGAGATCTACACGATCATCTGCAAAATCAACATCGTTTTCTGTAATCGTGGAAGTATCAAACGATGCAGAAAAGGTCACAGTGATTGTTTCACCTTCCAAAACACCTGTAGGAGTTGTAAAGAGCACTCGATGACTCGCACGTTCACTCGTTTGCAATGTCGTTGGAAAATCATTCGCAGACGTGACAAACGCAGCTATAGCTGGAGACACCGAAACCATTGTCCCAATACATGAGACAATCGTTACGATAGACCAGATGAAATGAGATAGTTTACACACACATGCTTATTCTCCTTACTCTTGATGAGTAGATGGATGTTTCTTCTTAGATTTAATGACAGCACCAACGATCAAGAACATTCCCGCAATTAAGCTCAAAAATTGCCAAGGCAAGTACCAGAACGTTGTTTGCCCTTGAATCACAAGCTGATTTGTTCCGTAGACAAGATGCAATTGAGCACGAACAGGACCAAGAGCAAAATGGTTCATTTGGTAGTAAGCCATGCGAAAAAATCCGTTCGTCAACTCTGGCGACTCGACAGTAAATTCTCGAGTGGTAGAAGGGAGTATTCGACTCTTGAGGATGTTTGCATCAATGGAAGATACGGTTCGCCCAAAAAAATCCTTCATCGTAATCAAACCTTGTGGTGCAACATGCACGTTTCCCTGATTTTGAATTCGATAAAAAAATGTTTGGGAAAGAACAGATCGAATCTTTGCACCACGATCGACAAAATCGAGCAAGGAAGCTTGTTCGATTGTGTCACCTTCAACCGTCAAAAGCACCAGTGCAGCTGTGATGGCATCAACAGCCGCGCCATTACTTTCCACGAGTTCCGATGGCGTTTGCGAAACGGTAATTGCCCCATAATATCCACCCGAAGCCGCATCTGCCGGAATAACAATTGAATAGTCAATTTCCCTTTTCTCATGCGCAGGAACTTGTAGTTGTGCATATGGCAGGACAATCCAATCTGGCAACCCAGAATGATCTTCATTATAAGGGATAAACACGGGACTTTCTCCGGTATTAGATGCAACAAATTTCATGATGTTGAGAAAATACGTTTGTTCGATGTCCTTCGTATTCAACACAGTAAGAGTACTTGTCACAACCGATCCTTTTGATCCGGAAATTTCCATCACTGCAGGCAATAACGAAATCGCATTCACTTGAGATGGCAACACAAGGATGATCATGACAATGAGTAGGAAGATCTTTCGCATATCAAAAATTTCCGGATGCAATAAACGTTAAGGTATTTGTATACACAGAAGAAGCAGTTGCTGTCTGCACACTGAGTTTAAAGGTCACAAACGTTCGATCACCTATCACATATTGACTTTTTGTCACAATATCTTGAGCGGTTGAGGTAATCGCAGCATCTTTCGTATCAAAATCAGAGTTCGTGAGTGTATTATCTGATGATCTGGCGCCAAATTCCTCAACTCCTACTGAAACTGCACCATCAGAGACGTCTGAAATGTCATTTGAACCGCTGCGCAGATTCCCATCTTCAACAAGTTGAATGACATACCCACTCTCGTTATCGACTGTCACTTCAAAACCGATCACACCAGTAACAACAGACAAGCCATCAACTGTTGAAAAATTTAATCCTGAACCTGTAAGGGGCAATACGTAGTCTCCCGATCCATCAACCACAGGTGCAACTCCTGCATTCGCCAAATAATCCACAACAAGGGTAGAAGACGTTTTCGATACCAATTTCCCAATACCGACCACTTGATTTGCGCCTCGATTCTGAACAAGTGCAACAAAATCACCAACAACAAAATTTGTTGTTGGTGAAACACTGATGGTGTTTCCGCTAAAATTTGTCGCTTCTGAAATTTCGGCTGTGTTTTGAATGTAAAGATCAAAAGAAATCACTTGGTCGATGACTCCGGATCGGTAACCATCAAGAACTTGGTAAGATGTGCTTGCTGCTGTGGAATCAGCCATCCCAGATACAGAATCTCTGAGCAGATAAGTTGCAGAACTTGCAGAATCGGAACCACCGGTGTTGACCGTGTCCCACCGGATCTGATAATTCGTCGAGGACATTGCTGCATATACCTCTTGGGCATAGACAAAAATCCCCACAAGCACAAAGATTGCCAAGACTTTGTTCATAGTTTCTCCTTTACCCAACAATAATACCATGAATACAAATTGTAGTCAACTAATTTCTTAGCTAATTTTAGCTAAGAAAATCATCACTTTGAACAAAATAATTGTTCAAAGCTTTTAAAAAACAATGAAAAACATAGAAAAATTCGACTTATCCACATTTTTCACATATTGTATACACCAGTGTATACAATATGTGATTTTGAGCGTTCTAACAGATCATTCGATATTTCATGATTCTATCTTCAATAAGGTAAATAGAATCAGTTTAAACAGAAACTTTTTGGTTTGTTCTACACAAATTTTTAAAATATTTGCTTCAAACAGGTTCGCACTCGCTCCTTATTTTGCATATATTGTATACACCAGTGTATACAATATATGCTTTTGAACGTTCTAACAGATCATTCGATATTCCAGGATTCTATTTTCAATAATTTAAATAGAATCAGTATAAACAAAAACTTCGGGGTTCGTTCTACACAAATTTTAAAATACTTGCTTCAAGCAAGGTTCGCATCAACTCCCTTACAAAGCAAAAGATTTTTATCCCATATGCTCTGCTTGTTTCATGTGGAACAAGCAGAGCATCTATTTTAGATTCTATCTCTGAAAAACTTGGGATTTATAGCTTAAATTTGAAACAAACAATTCACATATTGATCAGTCATCATTGCATTTTATAACGAAAAAGCCTCAAAAACTTCTTTCACGGCCGTCTCTTTAAGAGATTAACTAAAAAACTATTTTCGTTTTGTCAATTATTAATCTATTTCGAAATTATATCTAAATCAGATCCACTAAGACCTAACATAAACCTATCCAATTCGTTCTTGCTTACACTGATTGAATCGAACAAATCCTCATAAAATCAAAAATTGAAATATTTTCTGAAACGATACAAAGGAGATTGTTGTAAAACTCCTATTCATTCTGTCATTGCGAACGAGCGTTTACCATTGAGTGA
>CAYIPP010000071.1:0-4781 GCA_964365355.1 uncultured Gammaproteobacteria bacterium | reverse complement strand
ACGAGAAAAAACATCAGCAAGTATTGCTTCAAACACAACACTTCAACTCTCGCATGAAGCAAAGCGATGCGTAGAAAAAGCGGTGTTAACAGCAAACATCTACGGTCATCGCTATGTGGGAACGGAACATTTGCTCTCGGGTATCTTACAAATCGAACGTGTTTCCATTCATCGATTTTTGACAAAACACAAAACAGATATTGATGAATTGCGTCAACACATTGTTCTTGTCCTCAAAAACACATCCAAATTTCCCGAAATGACCAATGCGATAACTTCGGACCTATCCGATACGCACACCATCGCATCCGCGCAAGAACTCTCCCAAGACAAATTAACTGCACTTGAATTTTTCGGACGAGAATTGACGACTAATGAAGCGCAGTCTTCTATCGATCCGGTTATTGGTCGAAACAAAGAAATCGATCGTCTCATGCACATTCTCTGTCGCCGCACAAAAAATAATCCTCTTCTTTCTGGTGCGCCTGGGGTTGGAAAAACGGCCATTGTCGAAGGTCTGGCAAAACACATTGTTGAAGGAACTGTTCCCGCAGCGCTTCAATACAAACGTATTTTTGCTCTTGATATGGCGATGATGGTCGCAGGAACCATGTATCGTGGAGAATTTGAAGGACGGTTACGCCAAGTGATTGAGGAAGTCAAACGCCACGACGAAATTATTCTGTTTATCGATGAGATTCACACCATTGTTGGCGCCGGTGCGACTTCCGGTTCGATGGATGCTGCCAATATTCTCAAACCAGCTCTTGCACGTGGTGATATCCGATGTATTGGCGCCACAACGCCAGATGAATACAAAAAATACATCGAATCTGATTCGGCGCTTGAGCGACGATTCCAAACGATCTTCGTTGACGAACCTTCCGTCGAAGATAGCATACACATTTTGGCAGGACTGGCGCCTTTTTATGAACAGCACCATCATGTGCGCATTCTTCCGGAAGCTATCACTCATGCCGTAAAACTTTCTTGTCGCTATATTCAGAATCGTCAACTTCCGGATAAAGCGATCGACTTAATTGATGAAGCCGCCTCGGCGGTTCGTATGGCGAATGGTCAATCGACGGTCATGCAAAAACATCGCCAACTGGAACAAGAACTTCGTCACCTACGAGATGCAAAACGACAAGCCGTGATTGAAGAACGTTTTCAAGATGCGGTGAATCTCAAGGACTCAGAAGATCGCATTCGCCATACAGTCGAAACACTCACACAAGAAGCCACAGATGAACGCATTCCTTCGGTAACGGCACAAGATATCTCCCGTGTCATTGCACACATGATTGGGATCCCTCACACACAAATCCAGATGGATGCACCTGTCACAAAAGAAACCTTTTACCGGGAACTTTCCACACGTATTTTTGGACAAGACCCTATTCTTCATACAATCTCTACCGCGCTTGCTCGTGCACACACAGGAATCAGTCATCCAAAACGTCCACTTGCTTCCTTGTTGTTTGCCGGCCCATCCGGTGTTGGAAAAACAGAACTTGCCAAAGCCATCGCACACGTATTCTTCCATGACCAAAAACAATTGATTCGTCTGGATATGTCTGAATATGCGGAAGGATTTACGGTTTCAAAATTGATCGGATCACCGGCCGGATACATCGGATATAAAGATCAATCCAATCTCACGGATCGCGTCAAACAACATCCCTACAGTGTGATCTTATTTGATGAGATGGAAAAAGCGCACCGAGATATTCAAAATTTGTTGTTACAAATTTTGGAAGAAGGAGAACTCACAGATGCCACAGGAAAACGCATCAATTTCCGTAACACCATGATTATTCTCACAACCAATGTAGGTGCGGATACATTCGAACATGCTCCGATGGGATTCTCTGATCTGACAACTCCTCATCCAACAAGCATTTCGCAAGAGATGCGTCAAACCTTAGAAGAACGATTCTGTCCGGAACTGCTGAATCGTCTTGATACGCTCTGTGTCTTTGAACGACTCGATAACCGTATGTTGACAAAAATTATCGAAAAGGAACTCATTGAACTCATACAACGTCTGCACGAAGAACAAGCCATTACTCTCACAATTCACCCCAACATTTTTGATCATCTCGCAAAACAGATTGATCAAAAATTAGGCGCACGCAGTGTCCGACATCTTATTCAACAAGAGATTGAAACTCCCATTGCCGAGCGCCTTGCCAAAAAAGATCATCCGGATCGTTTACATATTGATCTCAAAAAATCAACTATTACGGTGACAAAACCTCGTCTATAGTCTATGGCATCACCCGTTCTTTCTCCATCAACAATCACAAAACCTTCACGAACTAGCGAGGAGAAATTTGATTCCACTAGTCCTTCACAAACACCTCAACAGGTGACTGGAAAAAACGCAGCGCGTTTTAGCCAAACTCGCCCTAGTTCAACAATGCGAAGTCGATTGCAACAAGCGCAACAACAAGCGCGCATGCAACAAATTCAATCCTCTCAAATCACCAAACCACCTATTGATCAACCAAGGGCTGAAAACGCGCAACCATCACCCGTAAATCAAGAGACTTCAGATACACAAAGCACACAGAACCAATTCAAATCCAGGACACAGATGTTGCGACAATTTCACGCCATGCAAGCACAGACACAAGAAGAAGCGCGTCCCACACAAAAAACCACACAAGAAACAGTTGGAAACATGATTCCAAAAGCAGCCATCATGATCGCAAACGCCATTGCCACAGCCCTTGAACTTGGTACAGCGGGTTTTGCTATTGTTCTGACATTTTTTATTCGATTTATTACTCTTGGGTGGTACAATACCCAAATGATTTATGGAGGTTGGATTGCGAAAGGAAAACACAAAGTCATTGGACCGCTCACATGGGATCCGATTCCGCTGCCATTTCCAAAAAACAACAATGGCAACTCAATGAGCAGAACGCTTGTAGTGATCATTTCCGATATCATCTTCTTTATCATGCTCATGATGCCGATTGTGTTTATTCTTATGATAGCAAAACTCATTGAAGGTGCGGTAAAGACCGTCACATCAGCCCTCTCTTGATTAACACTCTTGTATGTCTGAACGCGTCAAACGTTTACTCTTAATTACAGGTTTTCTTCTTTCGGTTGTTGCGATTGCAACCCTGCTCTATGTTGCATTCTTTCGGACTCCATCTGCTCCACCACTTCCTGTTTCAGAAACGCAACCAACCACGACTCAAACAGGCGGTCTGGCTACATCTGCCGAAGGAACGCCTGGAATTGTCACAACCCCCGGAGTCATTCTCGGTCTTGAAGGCGCCTCACCGATTGCACTTGGTGGGGTGACGCAAACAACCGAACTCACCACCGCACCTGTAAAAAATCTCGTCTTGTCTGGCGATGGAACAAGTGTCAATTTCTATGATGAAACAGATGGAAAATTTTACACGATTGATGCAGAGGGAAACATTCATTCGCTTTCAGACAAAACGTTTCCATCCGTAGAAGATGCCATATGGAATAACGATGCCAGCAAAGCGATTTTAGAATTTCCGGATGGATCAAACGTTGTGTATGACTTCGATGACGAAACACAAGTCACACTTCCAAAGCATTGGGAAGATTTTGATTTTTCTCCAACCAGTGATGAGTTGATTGCAAAAAGTATAGGTCTTGATCCAAACAATCGTTGGCTTGTTCTCTCAAGTTCTACTGGATCCAATGTAAAAACGATACAAGCGCTCGGAGACAACGAGGCAAAAGTGCAAGTCAATTGGTCACCAAACAATCAAGTGATCGCCTTTTCTGATACAGCTGGCGGAATAGGAAGTTTCGATCGAAAAACGATTATTCCTCTTGGAAAAAATAAAGAAAATTTCAAAGGACTCACCGTAGAAGGTTTGGGATTTCATTCCACGTGGTCACCTGATGGGAAACAACTGCTCTATTCTGTCTCAGGTGCGTATAGCAATTATCGTCCACTGCTTTGGGTTGTCAATGCAAGCAGCGCCACGATGGGTGAAGAACGAAAAAGCATCCCTCTCAACACATGGATCGATAAATGCACATTCGCCGACAGCGCAACCGCGTATTGTGCCGTGCCACAAAATCTACCTCCAAACGCCGGTTTACAACGCGTACTTTATGGAAGCTATCCAGATTCATTGTACAAAGTAGATATGCAAACTGGGACAACCCAACTCATTGCCATTCCAAGTGAAAACAAAACAATGTCAAATCTGTTTGTAACCAAAAATCAAGATCTCTTATATTACTCGAATAGTGCGACGGGAAATCTTGAATACATCAAACTTAAATAATATGCATAATCGTTGGTTATTTTTAGTAGTCATCGGTTTTTTTTCCATCGTGACAGTTCTTTTTTATTGGATACGCACCAACCCCATCGATCTGACTCCGCCTGCAAGTCACACCAACCCCATCACTCTCACAAAACCAACAGTCACGTTCGTCAATCCCTCAAAAGGATCGACTTCGCCAAAAGTAACGATTATTGAATTTTCAGATTTTGCCTGCCCTTATTGTGGAGCAGCAGCAGGAGAAAACGAAGTAATAATGGAAAATTTAAAAAAAGCAGACCCTGGCTGGGAAGCACCAATTCCACCAATAATAAAAAACTATGTTGAAACAGGGAAAGCAAAGTTAGTCTGGAAATACTATCCAGGACATGGCGGAGGAAAACCAGCTCAACAAATCGGCTATTGTCTAAATGATCAAAATCTTTTCTGGAAGTTCCATGATTTAGCTTTCAAAAATCAAGAAGATGTTGGAAATCTCGGAAAGAT
>CAYIPP010000070.1:0-4804 GCA_964365355.1 uncultured Gammaproteobacteria bacterium | reverse complement strand
AGAAAACTCAGTTGCAACAACATTTGAAACAGATTGAAAATACAATTGCTGAGTATGCAAAAGAATTGTCAACAATTAGTGGAGAGAAAAACACATTGCAAAAGCACATTCGTTTGTTACAAAATCAACAATCAACATTGAACCTTTACATTCAAGAAACGACGCTTGAAGTTGATGATATGGATCAACAAATTCAAGAAACAGTTTCCCTCATTGAACAACATGAAGAGCAGATTGAGCGCATTAAATCACAATTGGTTGAGACATTGCAACAAGTGAATCAGAACGATCGTCAATCGTTTTTTCTGATCTTTTTTTCTGGACAGACGTTGTTTGATGCATTAAAAGAATCACAACACTTTACTCAAGTGACCGATGAATTGGGGGTACTGCTTAGTCAGTTGCGTGAGTCGCAAACGGCGTTATTGACACAAAAAGAATTTTTAGATGATCGACAAGAGAACATGCAACAGTTGTTGGCCGTTCAATCATTACAAAAACAAGCGTTGTCCGGTTCTGTTCAGGAGCAGGCGGTGTTGTTGAAACAAACAAAAGGAAAGGAACAAAATTATCAAGCGGTGCTCAGTCATACAAAACAAGAGGCAGAACAAATCAAGTCTCGATTGTATCAACTCTTAAACGTGGGAAAACAACTGACGTTTGGACAGGCTGTGGAGATTGCTCAGTGGGTTTCAAGTCAGACAGGCGTGCGTGCGGCATTTTTGCTTGCCGTCTTGACGCAAGAATCACATCTCGGAAAAAACGTGGGAACGTGTAATCGACCTGGAGATCCACCTTCAAAAAGTTGGAAAGTCATTATGAAACCGACACGCGATCAAGAACCATTTCAAACGATCACAACAGAACTTGGACTCGCTATTGATACAACAGCCGTGTCGTGTCCCATGCATGATAGCAAAGGCAATCAGATTGGATGGGGAGGTGCGATGGGGCCGGCGCAGTTTATCCCATCAACATGGATGGGCTATAGGAATACAGTGACAATGATCACTGGTTCACCGGCTAATCCATGGGATATTCGCGATGCGTTTATTGCTTCTGGATTGAAATTGGGAGCGGATGGAGCAAAAACGGTTGATGGTGAATGGGCAGCCGCCATGCGATATTTTTCCGGTTCGACCAATGTGCGTTTTCGTTTTTATGGCGATCAGGTGGTCGCTACAACCAATGCCTATCAAAAAGATATTGATGCGTTCACAGATTGAAGTAGAATACACGATAGATCGTTTGACATTTTTCTGCAGAATAGGCATACTTCGTTCGTATTTTCAGAGGTTCACTTTTCAACTCCTCAACCTCCTATTACCTAATCATTTGATATGGCACATAAAAAAGCTGGTGGTTCCACCGATTTAGGCCGTGATTCAGAAAGTAAACGACTGGGTGTCAAAATTTCCGACGGACAAACAGCACAAGCTGGTCAGATTCTTGTGCGTCAACGCGGAACAAAGATTCATCCAGGAAAAAATGTAAGCATTGGAAAAGATGATACGTTGTATGCATCTGTATCAGGTGTGGTCAAGTTTACAAAGAAACGCGTGCAGAATTTTGTTGGAGCGCTCAAAAAGAGGACATTCGCTCATGTGGTAACAACAAAGTAATGAGAAGCACCCCCTTGTGGGTGCTTTTGAGTTTGTCTAAATTTTGATACTATAGAGTTTAAGAGAGGTCTCCTATGACAGATATCGAACAAAAAATTGAAGATGTATTAGAACAAATCCGACCATCACTTCGGATGGATGGTGGGGGAATTGAGCTGATTGATTTTGATCCGGTTACGGGAATTGTGCGTGTGTGTATGCGTGGGGCATGTGTTGGTTGTCCTATGTCTGAGATTACCTTGAAAATAGGTGTCGAAGCTGCACTACAAGATGTTATTCCTGAAATCACCGAAGTCATTGCTGTTAATACATGAGTCGACTACGTAAACAAACAAAACAGTCCTTAAAATCCATTCGTGAAATGTTGGGACACGGGCGATTATATGGTTGGATGTTCTTCACATCCTGTGTATTGTGGTTGGTTATGTTTGGACTCCTCTGGTGGCGCATTGTGCCGTTGGCAGATGAAAATCCATTTTTACCACTTCATTACAACGTGTATTTTGGAGTCGATCGATTTGGACCTTGGTATCAAGTATTTGCGCTTCCGGCGCTTGGATTATTGTTTTTGTTCGTGAGTATAATCATGCAGACGGTTTTTTTTCGAAAAGAAAAAATGTTGGCACGTTTTTTTTCTGTGAGCTCTGTTTTTTTAGAAGTTGCCCTTTTGGTTGCAACCGGTCTTGTTGTTCTACTTAATATCTGATATGCGACTTGAATCGTTTGAATTAGTACGTGTCCTTCTGCTTTCTGCGATCGCATTTGTGGTTGCATTTTCTTGGGCGCCTTCTTTGATGAAAGTCTTGCATACATGGCATATAGCCAAATCTATCAGGCCAGCCGCAGATGCTCCCGTATTTGCCTCTTTACATGCAAAAAAAAGTGGAACTCCCACCATGGGTGGAATTCTTATTTGGGCAACTGTGCTGTTTCTTGCGTTGGTTTTCAACACGATCAGTTTTTACTTACCCGTGAATTCCATGCTCGGACAGTTAAATTTTTTATCTCGTTCACAAACCTTACTTCCACTTGGTGCATTGATTGCTTCCGCAATTGTAGGATTCGTGGATGACTATTTTAATGCGCGCGGACTCGGACCAAAAGGCGGTGGATTGCGCATGCGTCATCGTTTATTCATTTACACACTCATCGCTGTTGTTGGAGCATGGTGGTTTCGTGTGAAGCTTGATTGGGATTTGCTTCACATTCCATTTGTCGGCGATTTTAATATTGGGTTTCTCTATGTGCCGTTTTTCATCTTTGTGATCGTTGCAACGGCATTTTCCGTGAATGAGGCTGATGGATTGGATGGGCTTGCGGGTGGAACGCTTCTGACGTCATTTGCGGCGTATGCGGTGATTGCATTTTCACAAGGAAAATATGATTTAGCGGTTTTTTGTGGTGTGATTCTTGGAGCGCTTCTTGCGTTTCTTTGGTTTAACATTCATCCAGCAAGTTTTTTTATGGGAGATACGGGGGCGATGTCTCTTGGAGTGACGTTGGGAATTGTGGCTATGTTAACCAATGCGGCATTGTTGTTGCCCATCATTGGATTTGTGTTTGTGATTGAGTCGCTTTCCGTATTGATCCAGATTACCGCACGTGTGCTTTGGAAACGTAAGATTTTTAAAAGCGCCCCATTTCATCATCATCTCGAAGCCATTGGTTGGCCAGAACCACAGATCGTGATGCGATTATGGGTGGTGTCCATGGTGTTTACAGCAATTGGAGTGAGTTTTGTGTTGCTCGATGCATTGATTTAGAAAGATAGTTCATGAAATCGTCCACTAAATCTATTGATATTCTATTGTTGTGTATCGTTTCTACGATTGTCTTTTTTGGATTGATCATGTTGTGGTCAGCATCGGCGCCGAGCGGATACGATCAATTTGGAGATAGTTATTATTTTCTCAAGCATCAACTTATTTTTGGGTTGATTCCAGGAATTGCCGCGTTGCTTGCCTTCTCTCGAATCCCGTATACGTTTTGGCAAAAACACGCATTTCATCTCTTGATTCTTTCTATTGTCTTATTGATTTTGGTATTTATTCCAGGATTTTCTGCGGGGATTGGAACGGCGCACAGTTGGATTTCTATTGGAGGTATTTTTTCTTTGCAGCCTTCTGAAGTTGTGAAAATGACATTTTTATTTTATCTTGCGGCCTGGCTTGGAAAACGGGATGAATATGGAGTCAAAGATGTCCATTCAGGATTTTTGCCTTTTTTATTGGTGTTAGGCACGATCATGTTGCTGATGATTTTACAGCCAGATGTTGGAACCATGTCCATTATCGCTGCAATGTCGTTGGTCGTGTATTTTGTTGCGGGCGCACCTCTGACGTATGTGTTTGGATTGATCGCGACTGGAATCGGTATGTTAACATTGCTGATCACCATGGCGCCTTATCGTGCAGCTCGATTTACAACGTTTCTTAATCCGGAACTCGATCCACAAGGAATTGGCTACCACATCAATCAGGCATTATTAGCGATCGGATCAGGTGGAATATTTGGAGTTGGGTATGGTCATTCACGACAGAAGTTTCAATATTTACCAGAGGTATCGGGTGATTCGATTTTTGCCGTGATCAGCGAAGAATTGGGATTTATATTTGCCTTATTGACTCTTGCATTGTTTACTGTCTTTCTCTGGCGTTTATTAAGGATCGCACAACAGACACCAGATAAATTTGGGAAATACTTTGTGATAGGTGTTGGAGCATGGATTACCATTCAAGCATTCGTCAATATCGGATCAATGGTCGCGCTCCTGCCAATCACAGGAGTTCCACTTCCATTTATTAGTTATGGTGGAACATCACTTGCTGTGACATTGGCAGCGATTGGTGTTGTGCTGAATATTAGTCGAGAAGTCTAATACGTGTATGAAAATATTTTTAGCAGGAGGTGGAACGCTCGGTCCTGTCACGCCGTTGTTTGCACTTGTAGAAGCTTGGAGAAAACAAGATGTTTCTGTTTCTTTTGAATTAGTTGGTACACCAACTGGTCCTGAGCGATTGCTGGCAGGTAAGTACGCGGTGATGTTTGCTTCTCTGCCTGTCACTCGATTGCGTCGATCGGTTTCGCTTGAATGGCTGTTGCTGCCGTTTCGTTTTTTTCAAGCATTGGTGCAATCTGCGCACCTACTACATGCAGGTAAGCCGTATGTGATTATCGGGGCA
>CAYIPP010000069.1:0-4821 GCA_964365355.1 uncultured Gammaproteobacteria bacterium | reverse complement strand
TACGCCACAAGCATACCATTCAATCCACCAGGCTCAAAATTAATTTAAATGGGTAGTAGTGTGTATCTTAACCCGTTTGTTTACGTAAAACATGCGGGTATTTTTATCGGAAGACTGATTTTTTTATGAAAAAAAGTATGAGTTTAATTTTTGTGCAATATGTCGTACACTTTTCTATATGAAACACACATTACAACCCGTTATTGATATGGCAAAAAATGCCATCATTGGATCGCTCCTTGGTTTGATCGTCGGATTGGTTCTGGGAGCGCTCATTCAGTGGATTAGTCATTTTTTTCCTCCATTTCCAGAAGAGGGTCCTCAAGTCATTGCTCCATTTTTGGGTATGGGTTTTGGAACGTTAGTTGGAGCAATTTTAGGAGGTTTAGTTGGATTGAAAAGTACATAAAAAATCCCCATCGTTTTTCTACCTGGTCAAGAAATAAGACCTGAGTTATGGGAGATGAAGAAATGAAGATTTTGAAAAATTTATGGTCAGATGTTGATCAATTTGATATACTCTTTTGTGACTTTACCGTTTTATGGCACATATCATTTCGGTCGTAAATCAAAAAGGAGGAGTAGGAAAAACAACTACATCGGTGAACTTGGCGGCTTTTTTGGCTGATCAAGGAAAATTTGTTTTGCTTGTGGATTTGGATCCACAAGCAAATGCGACGTCCGGACTTGGACTCGATCATCAGACAATTCCTGTAGGTGTCTATGAAGGGTTGATCGGTTCTCATCCCATGCGTAAATTGATTCATAATACCAAACATGATGGATTGAAAATTGTTCCAGCAACACAATCACTTGCGGGTGCATCTGTCGAACTGGTGACTGCTCCAGAACGAGAACATTTTTTACGCAAGGCGCTGTTGGAGGTACGAAATGATTTCGATTACATTCTCATCGATAATCCACCTTCTCTTGGCATGCTTACCATTAATGGTTTAGTGGCGTCGGATTCTGTGTTGATTCCGGTGCAAGCAGAATATTATGCCCTTGAAGGTTTAACCCAACTCCTCAATACCATTAATTTAGTGAAAGAACATTTGCGTCCGGATTTGGAAGTGATGGGAGCGGTGATTACGATGTATGATTCGCGAACACGACTTTCAAAAGAAGTGTTAGAAGAGTTGTATCGTTATTTTCCTGATAAAATATTTCGTTCTATGATTCCGCGCAGTGTGCGATTGGCTGAAGCTCCGTCATTTGGAAAATCCATTTTAGGATATGATCCAACTTCGCGTGCGGCAAAAGCGTATGAACGTTTAGCAAAAGAATTTATTCTTCGAGAAGAAGGTTACGTATGACAAAACCTGCGTTGGGAAGAGGTCTTAGTTCGCTGATTCCTCACAAACAGACCATCACTGAACAGATCATTCCGGAAGCGCATCAGGAAGTGCGTGATGTTGATGTCTTAGTCATTCGAGAAAATCCTCGCCAGCCTCGTCATTTTTTTGCACCAGAAGATTTGGAAGATTTGATGAATTCCATCAAGTGTTATGGCATTATTCAGCCGTTGATTGTGACACGGCTCGATGATGATCATTTCGAATTAATCGCTGGAGAACGACGATTGCGTGCAGCACGAGCGTTGGGACTCAAAACGGTTCCGGCAATTGTGCGCGAAGCAGATGATCAACAAAAATTGGAATTGGCACTCATTGAAAATATTCAACGACAAGATTTAAATGCGGTTGAAGAAGCATGGGCTTATCAAGCGTTGGTTGATGAATTTAATTTGACACAGGAAGAAGTGGCAAAACGGGTGGGGAAGAGTCGATCAACAATAACAAATATCCTTCGATTGCTCGAATTACCGGAAGAGATATTGATTGCGTTGCAAGAAGGAAAAATAAGCAAATCGCATGCTCGTACGCTTCTCGCCGAAACAGATCCACAAAAACAACATGCGTTGTTTACACAAATACTTTCAGGAGTCATGACAGTTCGAGAAGCTGAAGAACGCGTTGGAGGAAAACAACTGCATCGCCCAACACCTTCAAGCAAAGATCCAAATGTCGCCGCACATGAAAAACGTTTACGAGAAATCTTTGGAACAAAAGTCGCTATTTCAGAACAGGGAGGAAAGGGGAAAATTTCCATCTCATTTTATTCGCGCGCAGAACTGATGGAATTACTTGATCAATTGATCGGATAAAACAGGGAGCTAGGAACCTTTTTTTGCTTTTTCGCGTCCGTGAAGTACACCGGCGAACCAACCTTTGACGGTGTTGCGAGTCATGTCTTTGATTTTTTTTCGTGCGTGACGGGTTTTAGCAAATTTAATCCAGTCAGGATTTGGACCTTTTCTATTTTTGTCTGTAATGATTTCTACCATATCACCCGATGTGAGAACAGTATCAAGGTTTCGCATCACATCATTGACTCGTACAGCTACACTTTTGTTTCCAACTTCGGTGTGAATCGCATAGGCGAAATCAACAGGTGTTGCACCATCTGGAAGATCGATCACATCACCTTGTGGAGTGAAAACAAAAATACGATCTTTGAAGACATCGATTTTCATGTATTCCAGTTGTTCCAAGAAATTTTTTTTGTCTGCCAGTTCTTTTTGAATCAAGGCAAGCTCTTCCATCCATTGTGTGTTGCGTACGGATTGAGCGGATCCTTCTTTATATCGCCAGTGTGCAGAAACTCCATATTCTGCCAATTCGTGCATTTCTTGAGTTCGAATTTGAAATTCAACAATTTCACCATCTTGTGTGAATATGGTGGTGTGTAGTGATTGATAGCCATTGGGTTTTGGTTGAGCAAGATAGTCTTTGATACGTCCAGGAACAGGTTTCCATGTTTGATGCAAGACTCCAAGTGCGGCATAACAATCCTCTACGTCATTGACAATGACACGTACCGCAATCAAATCGTAGATTTTTGATAAATCGTCATCATATTTTTTCATTTTTTTGTACAAACTATACAAACGTTTGACACGTCCGTGCACTTGAAAATTTTGTACATGTGCGTCAGAAAGCGTTTTTTCCGTTTCAGAAATAATTCGACTGACATACGCACCTTTTTCTCTGACTTTAATATCCATGATACTTTTTATGCGTTCATACTCTTTTGGTTTGAGATAGGCAAAGGACAAATCTTCGAGCTCACCTTTGATCTCACTCATGCCTAATCGACCGGCAATCGGTGCATAGATTTCAATCGACTCACGTGCAATACGTTCTTGTTTATGTTTTGGTTGCCCGTACAATGTTTGAAGATTGTGTAGACGATCGGCAAATTTGATAAACACGACGCGTACATCGCGTGCCATGGCTAGAAACATCTTTCGTAGATTTTCTGCGTATCGTTCAACTCCTCGATACTTGACAGTTTGTTTAAGTTTTGTGACACCTTCAACCAACGAAGCCACATCTTCTCCAAACAATCGACGGATTTCTTCTAGTCCATACGAACTGTCTTCGACCACATCGTGAAGCAATCCTGCGGCAAGGACATTGGTATGCAAGCCCATTTCCGCGAGACGATAAGCAACGGAAAGCGGATGACTGATAAACGGATCTCCAGTGAGTCGGACTTCATGTTCGTGTGCACGAAACGCAAGATCGTATGCTTGTCTTAACAGAAGCAAATCCGGATGGGAATAGTGTGTTCGAATCAAGAGTTCTAGTTGTTCGTATGTGCGAGATTGTTCCAACATAGCCTGTTTACGATACCGCTGCGGATATAGACTGTAAAGAGTGAAACTGCTACTATAAGGATCATCTATGTCTGAATTCAAACGTGAGTCATCGTACACGCCCGAGATGGGAACATCTCCGGAAGCAGAACGTGTATCAGCTGAACCAACACCGCAGACAACTGCGGAAGAAGAACTTCGTCGAGCACAATGTGCTGAGGCATTGGAAGTTGACCGAATTGCAAGTGCAGAAAAAGCTGCACATCTTTCTGCCGAGTTAAAAGAGAGAGGGAAATCAGTAGTCAAAGAAGAAGAAGCACCGGTGAGTCAAACAGAAAAAAATGTTGAAACAGAGAGCGCCAAATCAGCAGAGGGAAATGAAGAAGTGCCAATGAGTACAAAAGACAAAGTAAAGCAGAGATTGGCACGCACGGGAAGTAGTGCAACAGAAGGTTTGGGTTTTGTTGCGAAAAAAGGGGTGCGTTATTTCAGTTTTGCGATGAGTGCGATTTTTACGAGTCTTGAAAATTGGGGACAGAAATTATTGAAAGCAGGGAAGCTCGAGCAGATCCCTTTGATCGGGCCTCTGTTTGGTAAATTACTTTTAGCCAATCCTGAGAAATCTCTTCGAGAACGAACATTGGCTCAAGAAAAGAAGGATGCAGAAGTCGCAAAGAGAGATGCAGAAGTCGCAAGGAAGAAAGCGATTGCAGATAGAAAACAACTTGCGCAATTGCAAAAAGCCGGATTGTCTGAAGTTCAGGCACAGGTTGTTGTGGGAGCTTTGCAAGAAGAAAAATCGGAAGCAGACGAAAAGGATGAGAAGAAAGAAGAAAAAAAAGAGGAGACTCCTAAGCCTCCGGCACAGGAAACAGTCTCTTAACGTTTACGCGCTCTCTTTTTTTCAAGTAGTTCGATGGCCTGGTCATGTGTAAGTGTGACAGGGTCATAGTTTTTTCCTAAACTTGCGTTTGTTTTTCCATCAGTGACGTATGGACCAAAGCGTCCTGTTTTGACCAAAATTTCTCCATCGGTTGTTGGATCGTTTCCAAGCGTTGCCAAAGGTTCCGTCAGTTGTTTTTTGAGTTCGGTTGAAGCATGCAGAAGTTCGATAGCTTGTTCGCGTGTGATTGTCAGTGGTTCGTAAGGTTCTTTGATGG
>CAYIPP010000068.1:0-4822 GCA_964365355.1 uncultured Gammaproteobacteria bacterium | reverse complement strand
CTCAAGCATATTGAGCCCCATTGGTCGTTCTAGATCTGCTGGTGAAAACACCACAACATCATCAATACGTTCTTTTGGAATGTTTCCCAAAATTTGTTCAACCAAGTCTCCGTGCGGATCCACAACGGCAACTCCGTGTCCAGCTTTAATATCCTGAATCGCATAGTTGGCAATCGTTTGCGATTTACCGGAACCAGATTTTCCTATCAAATACATGTGTCTTGAACGATCGACGAGTTTCATCCAGACAGGAGTCTTAGATCCACGATACACATTGTAGCCAAGTTCGAGGTCACCTTCTGTTGGGCCAGATGGAACATGAGCAGGAACAGGCCCAGAACGTGCCCCCAACCATTTGATGTTGGGTGTTTCTGTCCAAGGCAGCGGAAGGTGCCACAAACTTGCCATTTCTTCCGCATTCATGACCATGCGATATCTTTCATCCAATTTTCGGTAAATAAACTGTTGGATAAGATGTTGTTTTGAACGTGGCACTTTCGGTTTAAATGAATTTCCATATTGATAAATGTTGTATTGTGAAAATACATTCGACATATTTTGCAACAGCGACTCCGCTGTTGCCGGAGTTTGTGCACACACGACTAATCGGGCAATCACATCTAATCCGGCTTTACTCGATTTTTCTTGCAAACCCTTGACCACTTCTTCTTCTTGTGGTGACAACCGATAATCAGGTTCCTGTTCTTTTGGCTGGCTGCTACTCAAACCCAATTGATCCATGAAACTCTTTTTGTGTTTTTTCTTTCCACGAATAGCGTCTTCCAAACTCACACCCTGCTGCATGCGCGTGGCAAGATCCACGCCATAGTGACGCCAAGATTTATAGGAAGAACGTACGACAAATTGAAATGCTGCTGCTTCCCCTTCAGGAACTTTCGACAACACATTGGTCAATGAATTCAATGGATCACTATCCATTTTTCTGTATGTTTTGATGGGAAACGCGTACGGACGCGTAAACGTTAAATAACTTCCTACAATGATGCCTGTTGGCGTGAAGAGATTGAAATCTTCCATCACCTCCAAATGTGCGTCCGGATATGCCGCAGAAATTTGTTGTTCGATATACGTTTGCATGTGACGAGGAAGGGTGACATAAAATTTGATTGCCTTGTGTTCCACAAGAAGTTCAAACGCAATCTCATCGTTACGACCAAAAAACCAAGCAGAAATTCCACGATCGGCTCGCAACCCACCAATAGAAGCAAAGATGGATTCAGCCGCAGAAATGGCTTCTTGCACTTGTTCTTTTTGTGGTCCACGTTGACTGTCTTCTTCGTGTCGAAATTTTGGCAATGTCACCAGAATGGTATGACTTTGAAATGTGGCATGACGGACAGCCACAATACGTCTCAAAAAGAAACGCGAAACAACAACTCCCACTACAATGAAAAAAACGAATGCAAGAATCCACAAGTACGCAAAATAACCAGACAGATCTATCTGATCAGTTCGTACAAGTTGAACCTCTGGTTGAAGAAAAATTTCCAGCATGATCACAGCGGACGATCTTGGTCATTCATGAACAAAATTTGATCCGTTTTAATTTTTGCTTCTTGCTCGAGAAAAAAACGATTGATACCGGGAATCAACTTGAACCACTCACGGAGTAAATCAAAAATTTTCTTCGCATTTACCTTCGTCTGATGGAGAAGCTCTCGAATCTTAGCAGCTGTTTCTTCTCCTTTTTTCTTGAAAAGTACTTGCTCGGAAGGTTTCATCTGTACATACAAATCTGTGAGATCTTCTTCAAGAATATGTTCGATTTTTTCCGTTACAGGATCTGTCTGAGTCAACGAAACTTGTCCAACAGAAGCAGTGACAACAGGCTCTTGTCTATGCACCGATTCCTCTACTTCTTGTACGGGTTGTTTTACATGAGACTCAGCCTGTGCCAAATCAGCTTCAATCGATTCGAACGATTCCATCACCGTCTGCTGTGTAGATTCGATTTCTGCGGGAATGGGAAATTTTTTTATTTTACGTGGAGGAAATGAAGGCATACGTATGAACGTATGTTACCATCTTCTTCTTTTTTCACAAATCAACTACACCCGGATGTTGCACCACAATTCAAACATTTATAACAAGCAGCATTTCGTACCATGATGGATCCACAGGTATCACAAGCTGGTGCATCTGATTGATTATCAAAGGTTTGCGTATGTGTATGAGCAGTGGCATCGAATAACGTTGATTGTGGCGCACGTGAAAGATCTGCCACTTGTATTTCATCTTTTGACGAATCCAGGACATCTTCCATCACGTTAATGCCAACGGAAAGTTGAGATTCACGGGAAAGAAATTTCAATGCGAGCCATCGGAAAATATAATCGGTAACGGATTTTGCAATGCGAATCTGTGGATTGTTTGTGTAGCCGGAAGGTTCAAATCGCATGTGTACAAACTTATTCACTAACACCTCCAGAGGCACACCGTATTGCAAACCAATAGAGATTGCCGTAGCAAAACTATCCATCAACCCACTAATCACAGAACCTTCTTTGGACATCGTGACAAATAATTCGCCAGGTGATCCGTCATCATACAACCCAACAGTGATGTATCCTTTATGATTTCCTACTTGAAATTTATGTGTAATGGAACGACGCTCATCTGACAAACGTCGTCGACGCAACTGTTGATCATCTTGAACGACTGTCTTGATCGGTTCTACAGAAACAGCTTGTGCAACGGTTGTTGTGACGTTTCTGGTCTGATGTTGTTTGTTTGCATCGCTTTCTTTTGAAGTTGTCAATGCTTGCTGTCGTTTTGATCCGTCTCGATAAATGGCGATCGCTTTCAATCCCATTTTCCAACCTGTCATATAGACATTGGCAATGTCTTCAGGTGTTGCTGTATGTGGCATGTTGACGGTTTTCGAAATCGCCCCAGAAATAAATGGCTGAACAGCCGCCATCATACGAACATGACCCATATACTGAATCGTACGCGTTCCATTCGCGGCTTTAAACGCACAATCAAACACTGGCAGATGTTCCTCCTTTACATGGGGAGCGCCTTCGATTGTATCTTGTTCCTCAATAAAATTCAGGATGTCTTTTTGTTCAGCTTCGGTATATCCAAGACGCATCAACGCTTCAGGAACCGTCGTATTGACCATCTTCAACATTCCTCCTCCGACAAGCCATTTGTATTTCACCAAAGCGATATCAGGTTCAACACCGGTTGTATCACAATCCATCAAGAAGGAAATTGTTCCTGTTGGAGCAATCACGCTAATTTGTGAATTTCGTAATCCACAACGACTGACATGCTCAACAACATTATCCCAAGACTTACGTGCCTCTGTGAGCAATTCCACAGGAACGCCTTGAGAAGAAATCTCATACGAGGCATCGCGATGCTTTCGCATCACTCGGAGTGCTGGTTCTTCATTCACTTTGTAGCCAGAAAATGAACCAATCTTTTCTGCAATTTTTGCAGATTGAAAGTAACAATGTCCGCTTTGTAATGAGGTAATCGCTGCAGCCAAATTCCGTCCTTCATGCGAATCATACGGAAGACCTCGACTCATCAGCAATGCACCCAGATTGGCATAGCCAATACCCAATGGTCGATAATCCAAACTGTTTTGTTCAATCGCGGGAGTAGGATACACAGAATTGCCAACAATAATTTCCATTGCCGTGATCATAATCTCATTGGCCTTTTTAAACGATTCCACATCAAACACCATCTGACCATTGACCTCTTTACGAAATTTCATGAGATTGAGCGAAGCCAAATTACAGGCGCTATCGTTCAAAAACATGTATTCGCTGCAAGGATTGGATGCGTAAATGCGATCTGAATTACTGCACGTATGCCAATCATTGATCGTTGTATCATATTGAATTCCCGGATCCCCGCATTGCCACGCGGCATCTGACATCAACTCCATAAGAGCCTTCGCTTTCCATAGTTTGACCGGTTCGCCTGTTGTGACAGCACGCGTAACCCACTCGCGATCTTGTTCAACCGCTTGCATGAACTCATCTGTCACACGAACAGAGTTATTTGCATTCTGAAAATAAATCGATGCATAAGCCGGACCATCCATGGATCCATCATATCCGGCATCCATCAAAGCCCATGCTTTCTTTTCTTCTTCAACTTTACAGGTAATAAAATCATCCACATCCGGATGCGTGATATCCAAAATAACCATCTTTGCCGCACGTCGTGTTTTTCCACCACTTTTTATCACTCCGGCAAATGCATCCAATCCTTTCATGAACGAAATAGGACCCGAAGCTTTTCCGTTACTTCCAGACATAAATTCATATTTGGAACGAAGCTTTGAGAGATTGGATCCGGTTCCTGAGCCACCTTTGAACAACATGCCTTCTGTGACACATAAATTCAAAATAGAACGCATGTCATCTTCGACAGAATTGATAAAGCAAGCGCTACACTGTTGCGGACGTGGTGTTCCAACATTGAACCAGACAGGTGAATTGAATGCCGCCATCTGATTCACCAAAATATACTGCAGTTCATCCTCAAACTGTTGTGCATCTTCTTTTGTTGCAAAATACCCATCTTTCCTCCCCCATCTTGCAATGGTCATGGCAACGCGTCCAACCAATTGTTTGACGGAATATTCTCGATCTTCTTTTCCAATGGTCCCATAAAAATATTTTGACACAACAATATTTGTGGCTGTTTGCGACCAATGCACTGGTACTTCGACATCTTTTTGTTCAAAAACGACATTTCCTTTTGCATCTGTAATCACCGCATCACGTTTTTGCCACTGGAGTTCATCATACGGGTGCACACCATCTGTGGTGAAGAA
>CAYIPP010000067.1:0-4847 GCA_964365355.1 uncultured Gammaproteobacteria bacterium | reverse complement strand
CCCACAGGAGGTGTTTTGTTTTAAGAGGATGTTGCACTTTGAAGTAGAATACACGAAACCTACATTGACACAATCCTCACTTTCTGATATTTTTTTGTACCAGTATTCTTGTTCCTTCAACTCCAGGAGACAGGATGAATCGTATCGAAGCGTTCAATGCGTTATTTGGCTCAAATAAAGAGACTAGAGCTTCGCAAGAGGCCATGAATGCACTTGGAGACAACATCCGCCCCAGTAGCGATGAAGAAGGGGTGATTGATACGGAAGCACTCGATGAGGTCTCTGATTTTATCGATAACCCTTCTGCTTATTTCGCACGACTTCCTGAAGAAAGAGTTAAATCTCTTCTTCAGTCATACCTGACAGCACTTGCTGCAAAAGCAACACCGAATCCTGCAGTAAAGGCTCCCGAACCGGCGTCGAGCTCAACGTCAACACGCATTCCTGTTGATCCTCTGGCAGGACTCACATCTTCCAGACCAACTGAGTTGCACGAGCCAGCAGCAGACGTGTCTGTCAGGCCTGCTGATCTATCTCCAAAGACTAGGAGAAAACAGATTGAAGAAAATGGGTCTGCTGGTAGAGACAGGCAACCACGCGGGGATTCTCGTTCGAAAGTTCGAATCGAACCACCTCCGTCTGATCCACCCAAGCCATTGAGCCAGATCACACAGGATATGCGAGCCATGCTCAATGATCCACTCTGGATCACGATGCGAGATCAAATTTGCTACGCTCACCAAACCAATAATCTACTGTCTCTTAAACAGCTGTGCATGATTGCACTCAGCTTCAAATCTGGTGCGAATGCGAATTCGGGTTCACGTCGATTGATCGGTCATCTCATGGTTCTTTTGATGGCTGATCTCAACAACGGTCTCGATACAAACACTCCAGCAGAGTTCAACACTCGTTACTGGAGTTAGTCACTACAGACACCTGTTACTCGGTGTCTTTTTTTATCAACACAATGCCAAACAGTTGTTGAGCGTTTTTTGTTGTTTGTAACGCAACATCGTCAAAAGATAGACCTTTCACTTCTGCAATTTTTTCGCCCACATAACGCACATAACCCGGTTCATTCCTCTTACCGCGAAATGGAACCGGTGTGAGATAAGGAGCATCTGTTTCTATCATGATGCGATCCAATGGTAGTTCTTTGACAACACACTGAAGCGGAGAAAGCCCTTGTTCATCAGCCTCACCTTTTCTTAGTGGAAACGTTATGATTCCAGTGAACGAAATGTAAAATCCTAAATCAATATATCGTCGCGCTTCCTCCAGTGTCCCTGTAAAGCAGTGAATCACACCTTTGCGCTGTAATGTTCCTGCATCAAGATACTCTTTGATAAGCGCTGTTTGATGATCATGCGCATCACGCGAATGAATAATCACCGGTAGGTTCGCATGGGTTGCCACATCAAATTGTTGTCGTACAGCTTGTTCTTGCATTCGTTTGACTTCTTCGACATCAGCTCCTTCTGGAATCCGATAATAATCTAAACCACACTCTCCAATTGCTACGCACTTTGGATGTTTTGCCAATGCAAGATAGTAATCCGGATCGAAAATTTCTGCTCGTGTTTTAATAAGTCCTGTTGCTTGTTGATCCGGTGGAAGCTCCTCATTATCCCAAAACTCTTGTTTGGTTAAATGATTTGGATGCAGACCAACACTTGCCCAAACGCCATCATAGTGTTCAGCAACTTCGATTCCCC
Source organism: uncultured Gammaproteobacteria bacterium (assembly GCA_964365355.1). Lineage (GTDB taxonomy): Bacteria > Patescibacteriota > Patescibacteriia > UBA9934 > GWF2-40-263 > VGKU01. The sequence continues at coordinate 3,129 of CAYIPP010000067.1, read as the reverse complement.
TTTTACTTGTATCTTTTTGCGTACCGACGGTGATCATGCATACTCCAGCGTCCAGAGTTCGTTGAATGACTTCATCCATGTCGTCGTTATAGGCATGGAAATGCACGTGACAATGTGTATCAATCAACATACGTGATTCAACCATTATGAGAGTTCAGGGAAAAAAACTTGGAGCGCGGACATGAGCGCAACAAGGTACTTTGCAAGAAATGATCCTTGAAGTGCCATAAGAAGTGTGTCGTCTGGTAAAACCTGCATAGCATAAAACACAATAACTCCCACCACGATCAATCCTTCAATCAGACCAAATATCGCACCTAGAAATCGGTTGATCGTGGATGCAAATGGAATATAGGTAAACCAAGAAAATAATCCACCAACAAATTTTAAAAGAATCGACCAGATACGAGATGCAAGAAAAAACACGAAAATAAACGTTACAATATGTGCAAAATCACCTCCGCCTAAAATAAATCCAAATTTATTGAAAGCCGAATCTGCAAAATGCATGGCGATGACCAGACCCAAAAACGTTGTTGCTAAACTTGCAAGTGTATGAACCAATCCAAAAAACAATCCAAAAAATATAAACGCTAAAATGACGACCAACAAAATACTATCGATGAGCGTAAAGGTCATACCGGCATCAAGTCTAGTGTTTAACTTCCAGGTGTATCTCTTCGTGGGAAGAGCGGATCACCCATCAGTACCAGTTTACCATAACGACGCAAAATTTCTTCAGCAGTTTGTGGCATGATTGGCAAAAGTGAACGTCCCACAAAACGAATCATGTCGGCAAGTTGAGACAACACTTCTTTTGCGGCTTTAGGATCCTCTTTTACAAGTTTGAACGGAGCTTTTTTATCAACAAGATTATTTGCATCCGCAACAACAGAAAAGACCGTATCAATATAGGCACGTATATCGTACTGATGCATGTGCTCAGCACATCGATGTTCAAGATCAGACCAATCTTTAGTCCATACATCAAGTTGTCCATCAAAATATGTTTGGGACATGGTGGCAATACGTCCGACTAAATTCCCTAATTGATTGGCCAATTCTGCATAACGTTCTTCCATGCGTTGTTTTGAATAGTCACCGTCTCCATGTGGAGGAATTTCACGAAGTAAAAAATATCGAACAGCATCCGTTCCATAAGTATCCACCAAATCTTTCGGATGAATCACGTTTCCAAGCGACTTGGAAATTTTTTCTCCTTCAACCGTAATGTATCCATGAACAAACAATTCATGAGGAAGCGGAATACCTGCCGACAACAACATCGCTGGCCAATACACCGCATGGAATCGAAGAATACCTTTTCCAATCACATGAACACGTGCGTCGTTTTCTACCCAAAACTTCTTGTAGAGTTCAGCGTCATCTGCATACCCAAGTGCCGTTATATAATTCGACAATGCATCAAACCATACATACATCACTTGTGTATCATCTCCAGGAACAGGAACACCCCAATGTCTTGCGCGTTCTTGTGAACGCGAAATGGAAAAATCTTCCAGACCTTGTCGAATAAAATTCACGAGTTCATTTTTTCGAGTTTCCGGAACGATACGTACTGTATCGTTTGCGATCAATGTTTCAAGCTGTGTCTGATAGTTTGATAGTTTGAAAAAATAATTTTCTTCTTCAACGATTTCTAGTGGTTTTTTGTGTTCCGGACATGCACCATCCGGTACTTCTTTTTCTGTGTAAAATGCTTCGCATCCAACGCAATAGAGTCCACGATACATTTTCGTGTAGACATCCTCTGGCTTGCATGCAGACCACAATTTTTGTGCGCCTTTCATGTGTCGATCTTCTCGAGTCCGAATAAAATCATCAAATGAACAACCAAGAATAGCAATCAACCCACGAAACTCATTCGCGTGTTCCTCAACAAAAAAATCGACATCTTCTCCAGCTTCTTCTGCGGCTCGAACATTTTTTAAACTATTCTCGTCTGATCCGGTCAAAGCAAATACTTGATCAGTTCCAAGTTGGAAACGACGAAATCTGGCAATGGCGTCAGTTTGGATCATCTCAAGCGCATGTCCAATATGTGGACTTCCATTGACATACGGAATAGCAGTAGAAATATAGAAACGCTTCATATCACATCACATTATGTTGAAGAAAGAATCACGACAAATTCGCCTTTGCTACTAGTGAATTCAAGCTGTTTGATCACTTCTTGCGCAGTGCCACGATAGATCGTTTCATGAAGCTTTGTGAGTTCTCGACAAACAACAAGTGCGCGATCAGGTATCCGTTCGTGAATTTCGTGAAGAGCTTTTACAATTCGATGAGTACTTTCATAAAAAATACCTGTCATGTTCAAGTGCACAAGTTGATCGAAATAGCTCTGACGTCCTTTTTTGTGAGGTGGAAATCCTAAAAACACAAAACGATCCGCTGACATACCCGCAAGAGAAAGCGCTGTAACAACTGCACTTGGTCCAGGAATAGGAACAATGTGTACGGCAGTTCCAAACTCTTGTATGACAGCGTTGACCAATTTCCCTCCCGGATCACTAATGGCCGGTGTACCCGCGTCCGTTACCATAGCCAAATCATTCCCCTCTTTGAGCAGTTGTATGATCTGATCAACTTTTGATTGATCGGAATGTTGATGATAAGACAATGTTCGAGTTTGAATTCCATACGCATCAAGGATTTTTTTTGTGACTCGCGTATCCTCACACACAATCGCTGACACGGAAGCGAGCGTGACTTTCGCCCGCTCGCTTATGTCTTGTAAATTTCCTATCGGTGTTCCAACAACATACAATGTCGCCATAGTCTTATGAATTTTTTGGATGACTCCAATTTTCAAAGGCTTTAAGTATTTCGATTGGAATGGCAAAAATGATGGTATTTGATTGATCTGATGATACATCATTAATCGTATTGAGCGTTCGTAAATGTAATGCTCCGGAAGAACTTGCAAGCGTTGTTGCTGCTTCAGCAAGATTTTTAGCCGCTTCCACCTCACCCATCGAATTAATCACAACGGCACGACGTTCTCGTTCTGCTTCTGCTTGTTTGGCCATCGTGCGTTTCATTTCTTCCGGAAGTGTGATGTCTTTCAATTCCACGTTATCAACTTGGATTCCCCATGGATCTGTG
>CAYIPP010000066.1:0-4863 GCA_964365355.1 uncultured Gammaproteobacteria bacterium | reverse complement strand
TTGCTAGACGAAGAATGAGATACGAGGTTCAAAATTAATTTAAATGGGTACTAGGTGATCGAATCATATTTGAAAAATAATTTGAGTTAAAAGTGTATAAACAAAAAAACATCCCTATTTACGGTATGTTTTTTACTTCGTGTTTGTCAATTTTTTTTCGACATTCTTTGTTGGATCAACCAAATCCCTCCGGCAATCATCACAAGCGAGCTATATTGAGCAGGAGTCAGTGCCCCATAACGCACATCAACAATCGTGCCATCTGTTGCTCGAAAAAAATCTAGTATAAATCGAACCACTCCATACCACAGCAAGAATACCATCAAGTAGGTTCCGTGCGTTGCATTTTTTCGCGCCAACCACAAGAAGACCAAAAATAATAGAAATCCATTCAGCGATAAGTACAAACCATGATCATGACGAATTCCATCTGGATATCTCACTCCTAACACAAAATTCGTCAATGTACCCGGATGATCGTGAATCAAAAAACAGCCTATCCGACCTATGCCTAATCCAAGAGGAAGACCGAATATGGTTGTGTCTACGTAGGCCATGACATCAACTTGTTTTTTTCGTAAATACAACACACCAAAAATGGCTGCACCAAGAAATCCTCCCATGACAGAGAACCCACCGTGCCAAATCTGAAAAATTTCGAGCGGCTTTGCAAAATAGAATACCGGTTCATAAAATACATGAAACAATCTTGCGACCAAAAATGCTCCAATAACTGACCAGAATGCAACGTCCCAAATAATAGATTCATCCTGTCCCCTTTTACGGGCCATACGTGTGGCAACAAACGTCCCGGCAAAAATACCAAGTGCAACCATAAAACCCCATACTTGAAGAGGTATGGGGCCGATAGAAAAAACAGTGAATTGAATGTATGGGATCATACGTTTCTTTACTCAACAATTCAAACCGATCAGGAAATAAGCGTTGCTTTACCTTACATTGCTAAACTTGAATGCCAATCTGTTATTGATTGATAATACATTCCCAATCGATACAAGGTATATTCATCAAAGGGTTTGCCCATAAGTTGTAATCCAACCGGCATATCCTGTGAAAAACCACAGGGCACAGATAGACCAGGCACCGTTGCCAAATTGGCGGTGATTGTGTAGATGTCGGACAAATACATTGTAAGAGGATCACCAAACTTTTCTCCCAATTTCCAGGCAATAGATGGACTCGTTGGAGTAACTATCGCATCAACGCGTTTAAACGCTTCATCAAAATCTTTTTTAATGAGCGTTCTGACTTTTAATGCTTTGCGGTAATACGCATCATAATACCCAGCAGACAAGGCATACGAACCAAGCATGATACGACGTTTCACTTCAGGACCAAATCCTTCTCCACGACTGCGTTCATACGTTTCCGTGAGATTGTTTCCAGTGGAATGATAGCCAAAACGCAATCCATCATATCGTCCCAAGTTTGAGCTTGCTTCACAAGGCATCAACACATAGTAAGCTGCCAATGCATAGGATGAATGTGGCATGGAAATTCGTTCAATCTTTGCTCCACCTTTTTCAAATTCTGCTACCGCGTTCATCACCAATAGTTTTACGTTCTCATCCATTCCTTCCAGAAAATACTCATCCGGAATACCAAGCCTCAGACCTTCAACAGAATTTGTGATGAGTTCCGGAATGGTTGTTTCAGCTAATGCAACAGACGTACCATCTTTTGGATCCTTACCTTCCATCACCGCCATCACAAGCGCTGCGTCTTCAACAGTTTTCGTCAATGGACCGATCTGATCCAAAGACGATGCCATGGCCATCAGTCCATATCGAGAAACACGACCATAGGTGGGTTTTAATCCCACCACTCCACACAACGATGCCGGCTGACGAATTGATCCTCCTGTATCAGAACCAAGCGCAACCGGAGTAAGGCCAACTGCCACAGCAGCAGCAGATCCACCACTGGAACCACCGGGCACACGAGAAGTATCCCATGGATTTTTGGTTGGGCCATAATGGGATGTTTCCGTGGATGAACCCATAGCAAACTCATCCATATTTGATCGGCCAATCAAAATTGCACCCGCCTGTTTTAATCGATCAACAACAGTCGCATTGTATGAACTCACGTGACCTTCGAGTATTTGTGAACCTGCAGTGGTCGTCCATCCATGAACCAAAATATTATCTTTGGTGATGATAGGAATACCTCCCAACGCTCCTACATCTTCTCCTCGTGCGCGACGTTCATCGATGATCCGAGCTTCTTCCAATGCGGTTTGCGATACACTCAATACCGCATTGAGCGTTGAATGCGTGGCATCAATCTTTTGCAAGCACTCCCCAACAAACTGCTCGCAAGTCAATACTCCGCGTGCGTATTGATCTTTGATTTCTTTGATTATTCCTGTCATACAAATACCCCAGGAACCTGTAACAAATCATCTTTCCGGTTTGGAAAGTTATCTAAAATTGCTTTTTTGACATCGAGAGGACATTCGTCAATAACATCTTCTCGAAACACATTTGTCACATCAAGCGCATGTTGAAGTTCAGCAACTCCATCTGTTTGTATTTCTTGAAGTGTATCAATATATTCCAGAATGGAACCTAGCTGCTGCTGGTACATTTGGATCTCTTCTTCACTGACATGAAGCCGAGACAATTTTGCAATATGTTTAATATCCATACGTCTAAAACCATTGAGCATTATCAATCTTTTTTAGGTGACCCATCCAGCATAGCCAAAAACTCATTCTCCAACAAGGTTGGTACCCCCAAACGCTTTGCATCTTCATACTTTGAACCAGGTTGTTCTCCCACTACCACAAAATCTGTTTTTTTACTGACAGAACCGGAAACCTTGCCTCCCATCTGCCGAATATAATCTTTAGCCACTTCTCGCGTCAATTGAGCAAGCGTACCTGTTAATACAAGTGTTTTTCCATTGAACACTTTTTTAGTTCGACTTTTTGGCTGATCTTTAACAACCACTCCAGCTCGTTTGTAAGCCTCGAGCAATAGTTGGTGATGTTCTTCCTCAAAATAGCGCTTCACACTTTTTGCAACAACATCACCAATCCCCTCCACTTCTTGCAAAGCCTCCAACGATGCAGTTTGAATCTGTGCCAATGAACCAAAATGATGCGCCAGATCCAATGCTGTTTGCTCTCCAACAGTTCGAATACCAAGTCCAAAAAGAAAATCTGCTAATTCAATCTCTTTATGTTGAGCAATTTCTTGTATCAATTTATTGGATGACAATTCAGCGAACCCTTCCAAACTTATCACATCGTCCGGAGTCAATAAGAAGAGATCTGATGGTCGCTGAATAATTCTATGTTCAAGCAGTGTGGCAATGGTCTGTGGTCCGATCCCATCGATCCCAAATGCTCGTGCTGCATGTAAAATCTGCTGACGATCCTGCGAGAAACAACGCTTGTTTGTACAAAAAATCGCGACCTCACCTTCTTGTCGTTGTACGGCTGATCCGCACACAGGACACTGTGTAGGTAACTCAACAGGCCTGCTTGTTTTCAATCGTAATTCCGGTAAGACCTGTTTAATTTTTGGAATAATATCCCCAGCTTTATACAAAATAACCGTATCTCCTTCGCGAACATCCAGACGCTCAATTTCATCCATATTATGCAGCGACGCATGTTGAACGGTTGTTCCACCAATCCAGGTAGGTTCTACAACCGCCACGGGTGTCAATGTTCCTGTGCGTCCTACACACCATTCAATACGTCGAACTTGAGTGGTGGCTTCTTCCGATGGAAATTTCCAAGCAACAAGTCCACGTGGAGTTTTTCCCACAACTCCCAAACGTTCGTACAATTGAATATCGTTTACACGCACAACCATGCCATCAATCCAATAATTCAATTGCTCACGACGTGCTTGCAATTGTTTCCAGTGTGCTTGTACCTCTTCAGAAGATCGACACAATGTAGATTCGGGCGTACGGCGAAAACCCATTTTTTCCATCAGTTGCCATTCTTCTTCCATGCTCGTTTGATCCATGTCAACAAAGAGATCCCACGCCACAAAAGCAAGAGGTCTGGAGGCAGCCACAGCAGGATCCAATTGACGAATCGAACCGGCTGCCGCATTACGTGGATTGGCAAACACAGGTTGTTCTTCTTGAACACATCGTTTATTCAATGCTTTAAATTCATCAATTGGAAAATAGATTTCCCCACGAACCTCAATCTGTTTTGGAAGAATTTTGTGTGCTGGTATGACAAGTTGCAAAGGGATGGACTCAATTGTTTTGATGTTTTGTGTGACATCTTCTCCGACCTCTCCATCCCCTCGCGTCGCTGCTCTGACCAACAATCCATTTTCATAAAGGAGTGAAATGGCCAACCCATCCAATTTTGGCATACAAAAATATTCTACGTGTGTTCGGTCGGCTCGTTTGAGCACTCGATCATTCCAAGCCTGAAATTCCTCTGGTGTAAACACATCTTCCATGGAAAGCATACGATGTTTGTGTTCAACTTTTTGAAACTTTTCCAAGGGCTTGCCTCCCACACGTTGGGTTGGAGAATCCGGAGTAATCAAATCCGGATATTGCTGTTCGATGGTATACAGTTTGTGTTTTAACGAATCTAAAGCTGCATCCGAAATTGTTTGCTGATCCAAAACATGGTACGCATACCTATGTTTGGCAATCAATTGTTTTAACTTATCAATTCGTTCTTTTGCTTCGTGTTTGGTCATACAAATAAGGACAGATACCACTGTAAAATAGCATCACCAAAAAAGAGCACGCTCACCACCCCAACCGTTAAAAAAGTGCCTAATGGGATTTGCGTTTTTCGATGTACACGTTTACTCAACAACAATCCAACACTAACGATCGCTCCAATCAAGT
>CAYIPP010000065.1:0-4993 GCA_964365355.1 uncultured Gammaproteobacteria bacterium | reverse complement strand
AAAGAGCTGCACACGCGTAAAGTACAAACGCATTGCTTTTACGATTTAATTTTTTTATGTCTCAACCAACAGATTCCATCTTGATCCCAACCGTGATTGAAAAAACACATCTTGGTGAACGTGCGTACGACATCTACTCACGTTTGCTCAAAGACCGCATCATTTTTCTTGGAACAACCATCGACGACACAGTGGCAAATCTTGTCATTGCTCAGATGTTATTTTTAGAGAGCCAGGATAAAACCAAAGATATTAAGCTCTATGTCAATTCTCCCGGAGGATCTGTGACTTCCGGTTTGGCGATTTATGATGCGATGCAATATGTGAAACCTGACGTTTCAACGATTTGTGTTGGGATGGCAGCATCAATGGGTGCTGTGCTTCTTGCAGCTGGATCAAAAGGGAAGCGATTTGCGCTACCAAATTCTGAAGTCATGATTCACCAAGTATTAGGTGGTGTTGAAGGACAAGCGACGGATATCAAAATTCATGCAGAACGAATTCTGAAAATGAAAGATCGATTGAATCAGATTTTAGCAAAACACACGGGTCAAAAGCTGACAAAAGTTGCATCAGACACAGAACGTGATTATTTCTTGAGTTCAAATGAGGCAATGAACTATGGGTTGATTGACAAGGTAATTTCGTAAAGATAAAAGGCTTTTCTTAGAAAAGCCTTTTATCTTGCTTGAAATCCTAAAATGAGGTACCATGATTTTGGTAAAGATACTTGACAAGTTTTTGCTCCACTGGTACACTTGGGTGTTCCAAATGCTCTTTAGTGTTCTTAATAGCAATGATCTGCAGGCACGACAAGCATGGGATTTCACTTTATGGAAGTTTCAGGTTCTCGAACTTGACCTCTCCATAAATGAAATTTCTTGCCTGCAGTTCATTGCTTTTAAGTTTCAATAGTTAGATAGTACGCGTGCTGTGTTTTTTTACAAGCGATCAGATGTGGATAGTTTTTTACAAAGCGTTCGTTGTCTCGTTTTGCATTGAGTCATCAATCACAGGAGACGTTGGTCCTTCTTCTAAAGGGAGTGGCTCAGGTTTGGGTTCGACTCCAACCAAACAAATTCGTGGCAGAGGTCGGTAATGGGAATCAAATGTTTGAACGGTTGTTGTTCCATCAGGAAGTACCACAGAATAGTCAAATGTTGTGTCAGCACCGATATGCGCTTCCTGACACTTCTCTTCACCGGGTTTTAGGTCTGACGTTTCGATGTATTGTGTTTCGCCAACAGCAATCCAGCGAATGATGTTCGGAGGAGTATACGATCCTTTTCTTCCATCGGAAGTTCCCCAAAACGTGAAGCGAAGATCTTGTGAATCTGTCAGGTTTTCAGCTTGAAACAAAATGAAATGATCTGTGGTATTTTGAAATTTGAAATCCGGCGCCGGATCATAAATCGTTGCATCAGTTCCAGGATAATTGTTCGATGGATCGTTATAGTAGGACACAACCAACGAGTGATTGCGACGTTCTATGATTGGAAGTCCGGTGTTCATCGTAGCTCGGAAGGTTGTCGTTCCGATTTGACAAAGACCACCCCCAAGTTCAGGGGTGATTTTTGTTCCCTTAATGACGAGTTCAGGAAGATATCCATTTTCTATAGTAAACGGTTTTAATGCATCCACCAATGAAAATGTTTCTCCTGGTGGAATCAATATTCCGTTGAGTAACTGCACACCATTTTGAATATTTTTTCGACGATTACTTGGACTCCCTCGATAGCTTGAGGTGCCTACGCCTAAAATTTGATCAATGCCCAAATCATTCACGTCACTTGTTTGGACTGTTGGTTCATCCACAATAAACGTCAGTTGATACGCTGATGAAAACTTAGATGTAAAATCAACATATAAAGAATCACGATCGAGTTTTTTCCCTTGTTTACTTTCAACAAATTCGGTGACACGTCCATCTTCAATATTGAGTCGTGCATTTTGCGCAGAATGCTCAGTTTCCAATGCAATGGTGTCTAAAAATAGTTCAAACGCTACACGATCAATTTGTGTGAATCCGTTTGTTGATGGAACAAGCATGTTTGCAAGTTTGATACGGTTGAGTGTCCAGGCAGATGTTTTCTTGTGTTCATCAGTAAAAGAAAAAATGATCGGAGCTGTCAAGAGTTTTTTGAGCGCAATATCTTTTTGTTCTTCCGCACCGGTTTGGCTGACTTCCGGTGAAGTGTTATTCAGATGCAATTCGATTTCAGATCGATCAAATTGTTGAATGTGGTCACTGAGTTGGGAAAAAAATTGATCAAGATTCAACACGACTCCATCGGTTCCGGGAATGGTTCTCACACTCCATCCATTGGTGTCTTGCAGAAAAACAAAACGAGCATTTTTTCCAGGTTTTTCTACATCAGGAAATAATTCATGCAAGGTTTGTCTCAGCTGTTCTTTTGCAAGTGTGATAGGGATTGTGAGATGTACAGACTGCCACAGTGACGCAATTAAAGACCAGATACTTGCAAAGGCATTTGAAGATCGATGAGCACGACTGGCTTCCTGGATCGTTTGATCTAAATCGAATTCAACATTTTCGATCAAGTCACTTGAAACGAATGTAGAAAGCGTGAGTGTTTCCTGTTGGTCTTGAACACGCACAGGAATTCCATCAGCAAGCAAATCATCAATCGTCGATTGAAGTAGTTGGCGTGCTTCATCTTCTGTTTTTCCACCAATATCGATTGATCCGGCAAACACGTTTGGAGCGATGCGATCCTCAAATTGATGAGACCAAAGATAGCTGCCTGTGAGAATAAAAAGAAAAAAAGCTATAAGGCTCATTGAAATACGTGTGATCGCTATTAGGTGATGGTCTGCATAAAATTCCATAGTTTTCTTCAAGATCTATCACAAATCGCCTAAATCGAGAATGGGGACATGATGATCTGACTGCATTTTTTTCATGGTGATTGTTAAAATTCCACGTTTAAACATGGCTTCAACATGATCTGCATCAACAGGAGCTGGCAAAATAATGGAACGTGAAAATATTCCCCAATGACATTCTTGAATGTGCATGCGTTCACCGCGTAAGGGTTTTGTGTCGGAATGTCTTGTTCCACGAATAGTGAGTGTATCTTCTGATAAAGTGATTTCCAAATCTTCTGATCGAATACCTGCAATAGCTGATCGCACAATGAGAAGTGTTGGTGTTTCAATCACATCAATTGCAAGCTGACCTTCCGGAATTGAAAGCCACTGTGCATCAAGATAGTTTTGTGAAGTTGGTTCGATCTCCATAACGCATCTATGTTACCTGTTCGTCTCATTCTTCACCAGTGTTTCCATTTTTCCAGAAACTGACCACAACATCTCGAAGAGCTGTTGGAACATGGTGTGAAGACTTTGGCTTGTGATCAGAACATGTGCACCTTCCGATTGTGTGCTTAACAGGGCGATTGTGTCATCCCACATGAGGATGTTTGCTTCGAATGTGAATTCGGAGGGAAGAAAACGCGCTTCCCGCATTTCGGTTTGATGAATTTTTGCATTGTAGTTTTTGATTTCTTTTGAACGTACACGTAAGCTTTTAAGTTGTATGTGTTCACGTACACGACGTTTCGTGTAGTGATAGGTTTCACCGATCAACTCTTGGAATGGTTTTGCCGAAACGATTTCATAAACGAGTTTGTTTTGATTCTTTAATGATTCGTTTAAAATTTCTGTCACACGTTCTCGTTCAAAAACACGAATGTTTGTTTGGACATGTGCATCAGATTGCATAGTTTCAAGTAGAGGAAGAATACCAGACAACGCTATTGCTTGTTCTTTGAGTAAATCTTTAAACACAGAAGGATCGTGTGCTTGGTAGATGTGTCGAGATTTTCGTTTTGAGAGTTTGACGAGCCCTTTTTTTGTCAATCGTTTCATGACAGATTGAACGGTTGTGAGAGGAAGATGTGTTTTTTGAGAAAGGGGAGAAAGGGAAGTTTGCCCCAATCCAAGCAAAACTAGGTAGACATCCTGGTCTTTTTGGTTAAGTCCAAAACCTGAAAGCGTTTCTTGAAGTTCCTTTTTTTGTGTTTCATTCATATTTACGAAAAATATCGTAGTAGAAAAAGAAGAATTTGTCAATTATTTTAGCAAAATAAAACTTTTCTTCAAAAGAAAAATAACTATTGTATCGTAGTTATAGCTGTTTGGTGGCATGATGCTTTTGCGAGTGAGAAGATCGCAAACGTTCTTTACAACGGAGGTCAACATGGCACGCGTTTTGGAAGGCACGATCAAGGTAAATGAGAAGTGGAAGGCGACGATTCGTTGTGCACATCCTTCCTGTGGCTTTGGACTTTATCGTGTGGATGGATGTTTTGCTCTGATTGAAATTGAGCTTGACGATATTCAGTACCGTAGGGATTACGAAGGTGATGAGACGTGCTGGGTGGTGTGTCCTGCTTGCGGACAAACCCTGTACCCGGAGTGGCAGATTGGAGCAGGTCCCATTCGTATTGTCTGTGAACCTCATCGGAGGAATAGATCATGAAGATTCTCAAGAAGGGACGTGTGCAAAAGGGATGGTCAATGGAATTCGAGTGTACCGGAGAGGGAAATGGTGGAGGTGGTTGCGGAGCTAAACTGCTTGTCGAGTATAGCGACTTGTACAAGACACATCACTACGATTATGGCGGCGGTCACGACGTGTATGTCACGTTTCGTTGTTCGTGTTGCAGGGTGCAGACGGACATTGACTATCGCGGACACGATTACGATCGGATTCCCTAAAAGGAGCGATGCTCAGATGACGAAGTGTATTCAAACCGTTGATATTCTCGCGCACGACGAGGATGAGAACGTACTCCTGATTCAGCGCGCAAAGGCCCCGTTTGAGGACAAGTTTGTCCTTCCGGGTGGGCATGTGGAATCAGGTGAATCGTTTTTGTGCGCCGCTGTTCGTGAGCTTTCCGAAGAAGTGTGTGTTGATGTGACAACATGTCGTCTTCGTGAATTATGTGTCCTTGATGCGCTTGATCGA
>CAYIPP010000064.1:3339-5148 GCA_964365355.1 uncultured Gammaproteobacteria bacterium | reverse complement strand
GACTTCAGTCCGCCTGACCTGATTCTGTCGACTTCTAGTCGACAGTGGTTCAATTGGGATTTTCCTTAGAAATAGGCTATTTCCGTCTATCTCACTCTTGACAAATCTTTTGAAATCAAGTAACAAATGGTGTCCTTTTCTTTCATGGGGAAGAGAGATGGCGGAACTGTCTGCAACAGACGGAGGCACCATGAGTAGTCTACCACCAGCGTTTTTGCTCGATCTGACGTTGGAAGATGTATTTTGCCAGATGCTCAAGATCGATCCAGCAGAATGGCATGCAACCAAAGCATTGTACGCCAGTGGAACTGCCTGGAGTGAGTGTAGGATTCCCAAGAAAAAGGGATTTCGGATCATCCATCCACCACAGGATCCTTTGAAGAAAGTGAGTAAAGCGGCACTGATGCATGTGCTACAAAGCATACCAGTGCATATGGCTGTTCACGGGGCTCATCCTGGGACAAGTATCGTGACCAACGCTCGCGTGCATGCAGGATTTGCCCGCGCGTTTTACGCACTTGATCTCAAGGATGCGTTTCCTTCTACAGACAAAAAACGTTTGATTGCGAATCTGGTTCCCAAGATGCAACGTGCGATTCGAGAATCAACAGGACTGGATGAATTGGAGACACAGACATTAGCGGAAGTCATCTTGGAATTAGCGCTTGTCAATGATTCTGTCCCTCAAGGATTTCCAACTTCTAGCGCTGTACTCAATGTGGTCTTGTATCCGGTGGATCGTGAGATTACGCAGCTGTTGCGTTCGGAAACAGCACGTTCAAGCGTCGTCTATCGATATACACGCTTTGTCGATGATCTGACAATCTCAACAAACGTACATTCCATATCAAACCAACTACGCATGGCCATTCGGCGGGTTATTCGAACCAACGGATGGATAATTCAGAAGACGAAGACCAAGTATTTCGGCACGTCTGAATCTGATGACGATGAGCGCACTACTAAGATGCCTGAAGTGACCGGGATCATCCCAAATCCGGATGGACGACTCACAATCGCACGGTCACGGTTAAACCGCTATCGAGCGATCATCCATCAACTGATGCAAGTCGCAGATGCACGTGAGAGCGGTCAAGATGCGGCATTGTGTGAAGCCACTGAACAGATGCATCAGCATTGTGCACGTCTGGAAGCGACAGGAGAACGAGTCATTCCAACTTCAGTTGATCAGTTTTACGGACGTACATGGCCTCTGACGCAATCTGAGTTTGATCTGCTTGTTGGACTTGTGGGCTTTGTCGGGATGGTGTACGAAGGTGAAGTCCCGAGCGTGATTCGAAAGCCTTATCAGGTGGCGAAAGCACGATTCAAGATTGGTCAAAAACACATCAAAGGTGCTCGCGGATATAGAGTTCTTTAGAACCAGCAAATCGGAAGAGGATTCGTCCTCTCCCGTCTCGCTTGAGAATGCGTGTTTCACGCGTTTGAGAGACGGACGTGTGGGGTTTGTTCGTTGCTTGACCGCTCCGGCTCCGAGGCCCGAGCCTTCGCGGTCAGGCTTCTGACAGTCTCTGCTGCGCAAGCTCGCAGAGCCAGTCAGAAACCCCGCAACCATGGCCGTTGAGATACGGCTTCTTCTCTAGACATCATCAGTCTAGAGCTTTTTCTCAAGAAACAAGTTGCAAAACTTTTTTCTTGAGAGAAGGCAAGAATCTGAACTCGGATTTCGATTCGAGTTTCAGACTCGCCAGAGGATGCGTGTTTCACGCGTCCGAGAGTCTGAAGTAAGGCGTTTACACGGGCTCGGGCCCCCATAGTGGGGTGGGCACCCCAGACACCGCCAGACAA
>CAYIPP010000064.1:0-3329 GCA_964365355.1 uncultured Gammaproteobacteria bacterium | reverse complement strand
CGCACCGCTTTTTTACATCTTCACGTTCTTTACAAAAAAATAACTCACGGAGGTGTTCGATGGCATTAGTTGGAACTGAATACGAAATTGTCTTTACTGAGACTGATGGGGACATTCGACCGGCGCTTGCAAGTGGCAAGCGTGCGCGTTGTATTGTTCTGAGAAATCAATCGGATTTTGAGGATCGGATTTGTAAGGGTGCACATTTTGCCGCGAGTCTGATCAGTCTTGAAGGTTCTGCCTCAAATCCAACTCGCATGCTCCTTCAATTGGAGCGTCAGATTATCCGCATTGACGGAGATGGGCTTGGAACGGATTTTTGGATTCCTTCAGAAATGCTTCGCTTGATCGAAGCCGATATTCATTTTGGAAGGGCGATTCGATTGATCGGTCCAAAGGGTTCGGGGAAAACGACATTCGTAGAGCTATTGGCAAAACTGTTTGATGTACCGTATTTGAAGGTGGATGGTGTCGGGGTCAGCAAACCTCAGGATCTTTTCGGCTCCGGTTCCGCCAAGGATGCATCGACCACATGGGTTCCAAGCGATCTGACACGATTTATCGAAACGCATGGCCAGAGAAAGAGTTGGCCAAAGGCCATCGTCTGCTTGGATGAGTTTTCTCGGATGGGCCATAGCATGGCGTCGTTTCATCCGCTTTTCGACCACACCGGAACATTTTCATTTACGACCACAGAAGGTACTTTGGTGATTTCCGGTTTGTCAGGAATCATCTTTATGCTGACAGACAATCCCGTTGGACCAGGATACATAGGAAATCAGACAATCGATACAGCAATGAGCGATCGTGTTGAGGAATACCAATTTGGCTATCCGCCTGCAGTTTGGGAAGTGCCTTGGTTGGTCAAAAAGACCGGGATCATCACGTCGGAAGCTCAACATATCGTGCAGGTGGCAAATGCGATTCGTACACAAGCCACTCAGCAAGGTTGGGAATTGGGAGGACCTTCTCCTCGACGGACTCTTGCGGTGGCACAGGACGTTTCCATTGGTTTGCCACTTTTGAATTCGCTCGATGCTCGCATGATCAATCGATATCCGAATGGCGATGCAGGTTCTGAACGAGCAGTTATTCTTGCACATCTCAAAGGGCTCTCGCTCTTGAAGGATGTAAAACTGCAAGATACCTCCATTGTCAATTTGGCAGACTTTCGGGAGGGGAAGTGACATGCGAAAAACATACTGGGTAACCTTTTTAACCCAAGGCGGGAATTCCCTGATTCGTGTTCGAAACGAAGATCCGAGTGAGCCTTGTACCTATCGAGTAGAAATAGAGAACAAGAATACTGTTGATCCAAAGATACTTCTGTCTCAAGCGATTAATCATGCCAAGATTCAACATACGGCTTGGTTGGAATCACAAAAATCTGAATCAGATGCTATTGATCCGGAAGAGAAACGATCAGATGAAGTCACTCATGTTTTTTCTGCGAAAGAGATTGAACCTTATCTTGACGAAATGTTGGCACGGATGGTGGCTGTGGCTCAAACTGGCATTCATTTGGTGTTAACAACGGCCGGTACTGCATCAACAGATTGTCGGCAAGATGTTCAGTTGAATCCAGAACCCTTTCTGTTTGGAAGGATAGAAGCTGGAATGGGCCGTGGTATGCATGAAACTGGACATATTCGTTATGACCAACACGGAACGACACAGGATCTGCCGCGTAGGTCAAATGAACAAGCGTACGGAACCGCATTACTAAGTCAAGCAAATGCAGATGGTGGAGAAGTGTTGGCTCACATTCTCAATCTCGTGATGGATCGAAGAAGTGACGACTTAGGAGCAAAAGAGTTTCCAGGAAACGCAAATGCGCTTTATCGACGACTTGGAGACCTTCTGCCTGGTGAATACAAAAATCCCACAGGAAAAATTGTTCGAACAGTAAATGGCAGATCTCTTGCTTGTGAAACGTCTGTCTTTGTAGATTTTACGTATGCAATCAAAAAGCGCACGCGAGCCAAACATGCGATCGTTTGCAAATGTGTTAATCTTGCTCTGCGGGCTATTCGTAGAGTGAATCAGAACAAACGACGATACGTGCATCTTCTCACAGCCTCAAAAGAGATTCTCGAACTTCTTCGACAACATATGACAGAGCAGGAAAAAGTAGAACAAACAGAGCAAGAAACGTTTCGAGTGTTCATGGTGAAACTCAATCAAACGATTCATGGCAAGCATGTTGATCCGAAGTTTGCAGATGCGTTCCGAGAATTCATGTGTCAAAAACTCGCAAAGCAACGGCGTAAAGAACTGTCTTCTTTGGCAAGTAAAATCAGATCTATGCCATTTGGCGCAAGAGGAATCGGAGCATCTGCTGGAGAGCCTCAACATATTGTTCGGGTAGACAGAAATCCACAGGCCTATCTTGATATCGTAAGAAAAGTGGGACATGAATCACGACGCATTCGAGAGATTGTTCGGCGATTGAGTGTACCGGAAGTGCGTGTACAACGCGATCTGATTCATGGCGAACTCGATCTTGATGCGCTTTCACGACTTGTGACTGGCGGAAGTGATTGTATGAAGATTGATCTGCATCAACGCCGACTGGACGCAGCCATTGCCTTTTTGTTGGATTTCAGCGCATCTATGGCATCCCATCGATCATCTTTGGAACTCGGGGTTTCGTTTAATGAAGGGTTAATTCCGTTTCACCGTTTGATCGATTCTAGATATTTTGCATTCAATGAACGCGTGTATGATTGCGGTGTGGCTCAACCAAACAATGGGATTGCCGGAGTGAACTGTGATGGTGGGACCCTTGAGCATTTCGGTGTTCGTGTGGCAGGAAACTGGCTGCGGCAGAGTCGAAGATCACGACGTTTGCTTCTGACTATTTGTGATGGAGCGCCGTCGGATATAAAGAAGACAAAGGAAGAAGCCTATGCACTCTTGTCTGCTGGCATCTTACCAATAAGAATTCTGGTTGGTGTGCATGTGGCACCAAAAACCTATCCGATTGAGTTGTTTTTTGACACATGGGATGAGTTGTTTACCGAACTCGCTCATGTCTTCGAAACGGTCGTTCGGGCTGTTCGCATAGCGTAGGATTCTTCCTACGCTTTTTTCTTCTTCAAAAGCACAGAACCCGACCTGACCCCCAATGGTATTATTATGATTTGTCAATCCAAAACATGAGACTGTTGCAAAACTCACTGACACGTCATTGCGAGGAGCTCAAGGTTATCAAAGAGCGACGTGGCAATCTCTGTTTCTTGAAAAACACAGAGATTGCTTCACTCAATGGTAAAGGCTCATCAAGGATTATAGTGGCTGCATTTCCAGCTTCCCGCAGTGGAATAGGA